>PLXB01000227.1 GCA_003151215.1 Ignavibacteriota bacterium | reverse complement strand
TTGTCGATAGCTCACCTACTTTTACGCGCAGATCACTATTGATCGGAGCCAATGGTTCTATTTGCGTTTGAAGTACACGGAGAAGATGCATTCCGTATTTCTTGCCAATGTCTTCCTTATGATTCGAGGCAAGCAGGGCGAGCAGAAGCTGCGAGTTGGCTTCTTCGGCAGCAGGCTGGACGTGCTCTCGCTGATATTTTTCGCGTTCTTCAAGTACAGCATTTGCCATATCCTTGCTCAGGGAATGATTAATGCGGCTGGATTCGCTATACACAAAGGAACTGAGCGCGTTCCAATCGGCATAAAGAGCAAGCCATTCCTCGGAAGTTGCTGAAGCATCGGCAACAGGGATACGGTCAGTTAATTTTTTATATTCATCACGAACAAATTCTTCAGAAAGTGTTACGGGGCGTTTTTGGTAGTATTTATATGTCATTTCACGGTTAATTAGACAAAAAAGAGTATTCATAAACGAAATTTGAGGAGAAAGTGTCGCGCCATTATACTAATTTCGGCTGTGCATTCTCTCGATAAGTTTCAAAAGGTCCTTTTGCATATCCTGAGAACGAAGATGAACCCGTTCACCATGTCCGGGAATGACCCAATCGAAATCGTAAGCAGCGAGTTTTTCCATCGACTTTGTTTGCTCTGTCCAGGAATACCAGCAGACGCTTCTCGAAGCATTCAACGTTTTCTTATTTCTGCTCCACCACAGATGATCTCCGGTGAAGAGATAGTGATCCTTGTAAAGCAGAACGCAGTGACCGCGTGTATGCCCGGGAGTTGGAATTACAAGAAAATCATGACCGAAAGAAACCGGATCTTCGCCATCTATGGGAATCTCAGCATCGGGTTGTGCGCGAAGTTCGGAGCGGTGAATGATTCGTTTTGCACCGAAATATCCTGCATAACGATGCGCATCGGCAACATCATCCTGATGCGATAGAAAAATATGACTCATTCCTCCCATCTCTTCGAATTTCTTTACCAGATGGGGCATATATTTTGGTGAGTCTATCATCCAATTTCCTTCGGGATGTTTTATAAAATAGCTCGATGCTCCGAATGAATGTTTCGAAGTGAAACCGTTATAGTAAATATCATCATCGATGGACAACGGAAAATCATCCATCACCGAATGTGTATCTATTTTTTCCACAGTTCCAATGGAGCCGGTAGGGCAGGCAAGAAGAGACTGTGTCGCTACTCGGATATCTGTTTGAGAAGTTGGCTGGTGATATACAACAGAATAATCGCCAATATCTGTAAAGACCTCAGGAGCTAATTGACGGCACGTATCACAATCGATGCACGTATCATCGACGAAAAAAAGACCGTCAATATTGCCATCAAGTTTTTTGCGAAGATCTGCCATGAGTAATTAATCTATATCTAACTTAAACCCGAATACCATTGTCTGATCGAGTTCGCGGCGGGGAGAAATGCTGTTGTCATAAACAAGATGGAAAGTATAATCTATGCTCAAAAATTTGTAACTCAATCCGCTTATGAGTAAACTTCCGACTCGTGAATTTTTTATATTGTCAAAAAAACCTGTCCTCGTTAATACTACGGTTTTGAAAGATTCCTTAAATAAAAAATCTCCTACTTTTTTCATCATATCGAGCTGAAAAATCCCGCTGTATCCTTGATTAACTGTAAACTGATCCTGCACATTCTGCAGAGGATTATTTTCATCGACGACGAATTTCCGGTTTTGCGCCAGAACAAAATGCTTTGTGTACATCTGCTGATACGCATAACCCGCTCCATAGATCAGAACAAGATCGAAATTCCCGTCATCGGAAGCAAGATGCGTTTTATGTCCTAAGAACAGCGTTTCATAAAGAAAAAGCGGATCGAGAAATCCTGCCTGTGCGCTATCAATGACTTCCTTGCCCATCTGCGTTTCTCCTGTTACATCTAAGAATAATCGCAATCCGTATTGCTCGGAAATCGGGATCGAAGGGACAAGTGAAAACTGCAAATTATCCTGCGTATTTCGCGGATGAGCATTCGCTGCGACTTGCTGGCCGAACTGCAAAAACAAACTGCTATTGAATTGAAAGAACCCGCCTTCATATCCAAGCTTCGCCTGAAGCTGCCCCAGCCATTGCATATCTTCGGCTTCATCGCCATCCTTGCTGGTCCCTTGGTAGGTAAAACCGAGACTGGGCGAAGCGGAAAACGTTATCGGGATTTTTGCAGCCGGTGCTGCGATCTGCGCAGCCACGGTATCAATATGCACCGCCGTTGAATCCTGAGCAAAGGATATTTTTGCTGTAAATATTGATATTGCGCAACAAAGGATTAAATATTTTTTCATCGGTTTTTCTGTGGTTTATGGCATTGCCATCTTCACGAAGTAATAACGGCTGAAAGGGCATTGCAGTGACAAGAAAAATAAAAAGCCCTCCTCGCAAACGCAAGGAGGGCTTTATTATGCAGAAGCCAAGGAAGTTACTTTTCAGTATAATCGAAAAGAATACTTAGGCGACCCTGTGATTTTGTGCCCGAAGTCGGATCAGTAGAAACCGGAGTTTCAGATTTTGTAATGTATCCTAAAGATGGTGCGAAATAAGCAAAAGAGGTACCTGTCGAAGTGCTCGTCGTTCCCGGCGGAGTTGTGGTCACAGTGGTAACCGAAACTGATTGTAACTTAGTAACACTAAAGGATTGCCCTTTAATTGTCATGGATTCATCGTCAACGAAAGAGACTGTCTCGGTGGCCTTTTCTTTATACATAGTTTGACCTGCTGTTACGGTGTCATCTAATATCACGATTGAACTTGAGGTCTTACTGCCACTCGGATTGGTAACCCATTTTAGAGTACCAGTCCCCGTTGGGATGAATTCTGTGATGTCGCCATTCGACTCGTAGTTCAGATATACAGTATCTCTAGTATATTTGGAAACCGAGACGATTTCGGAGACATTGGTTTTTCCCATGTAGGTCATACCGGATTGTAGAAAAGTATCAACTGAA
>PLXB01000115.1 GCA_003151215.1 Ignavibacteriota bacterium | reverse complement strand
AAGGCGAAAACAGGGAAAAGAAGGGTATGGGAAAGAGTTTGACTTTGCTGTGTAACAATCCTCGGAAGCGTAAGTTTTTAATGGCAGTAGAGATGATGTAACAATTGTATCTGCGAGCCCCACGCTCAAAACAGAGAGTTTCGTTCAGGCGGCATTTCCGGTTGCGCTAAAACCATAGGTCGGATAAGGCGTCGAAGTTATGCTGCTTGGATCGGGGGTCCTTTAACCGATTCGTAAGCCCCCGTATGAAACATCTTGTAACGCCTCGTCTGCTGATGCGCCCCTTCGCCCAAAGCGATCTGAATGATCTTTACTCCCTGTATAGCGATCCTCAGGTAATGAAATATATCTCCGGCGGCGTTCCGCGGACTTTTGAAGAAACCCGGAAATCCCTCGAAAAAATGATGAGCCGTTTCGAAGAATCGGAGTATGGCATGTTTGCCCTTTTCGAACGGAAAGAAAAGCGATTTATCGGCAGATGCGGCTTACAGCCTCTTGAAGAGAGCGGACTTATCGAACTCGGTTATATGCTGCTTCCCGGCGCCTGGGGCAAGGGATATGCAACAGAAGCGTCGATGCAAGTTCTCCGAACGGCATTCGGCGAATGGGGGTTGGATAGGATCGTTGCCATCGCCCTCGAAGAGAATAAGGCTTCGACCCGCGTTATGGAAAAGATCGGAATGGTTTACTCCGGCCGCAATAGATTTTATAATAAGGATGTGGCCCTTTATGCCCTCGAAAAGCCCAAAAAACCGGTAGACGCCATATTTCAAAGCACTTCGGTCCCACGTTCAAAATTAAGTATTCCTGTACTGTAACAAAACGGAGTTTGCCGTGTTCTTATAAGGGCAAAAGCTTTGCCCGTGACAACAATATTCTTTCTACGCGAGATCGTTCGTTGAACGACCTCGTTTTTTTGCTTGTTTGGCTTGACGATCATTAATCGGGCAATATTGCAGTATATCAACTCGTATCATGCATAGCGGAAACCGCATTCATAACAACGTCGGAGATTTCCTATTCCCTGTCATGCACCGGTTATTTTTTGCCGCCCTTTTTATTTTCGTTCTGACCGCGACAAATTCTTTTAGCCAAGCCTGGCGAATCCCGACTCCGCGCGATACGGTCACCGTTCCTGCAAATCAACAAACGTATGTAAAAAGCAAGATACAGCTTAATGCCGGTGGGATAGACATGTGGATATCGCCATCGGGCACGTTCACTGAGAATGACGGAACGACAACCTTCGGATCGGATGGAGCATATACGTATCAGATTGACGGCACCAATCTTATCCCTGAGGCACAAAACCCCCCGACCTATGGGGGAAAGGCTCATACCTTTGCACTCACCGTAACAACGATTCCTGTCTTGAATGAAACGCCATTCGTTTCACTTGAGAATTCTTACCAGTCAAATCATATTTATACGAACCGTACTCCAAGCCAGGGGAATAATTTTTTATTCCGCATTCGGGCGGATAAAGCTGCCGATTATCCAAGGGCAACAGGTGCGCTTACGGTAAAACTTGCCCGCTGGACCGCAGGTATTGCAGTGCAATATCTCAATTTAAATTTTAAGACCGTGCTTATCGGAACGTCAAAATCGCTTCTGGATTCACTGGCAAGTTACGGACTCGACCCTTTACAAATAGATAGTATCTCCGTCGTCGATGCTGCCGGTCTTGGCGATTATACTTTTCTTTCCGAGCACAATAACCGCTTCACATTGCTGACCGAAACGACGAATGAACTTCGCGTCACATTCTCGCCAAGCGTTCGCGGTACGATCAATGCAGAACTTCATATTTATTCGCATAATGCCGATCCGATCAGCAGACTCACTATTGTGACATTGACGGGGTTGGGAATTGCACCATCTTTTGGAGTCGGGCCGCCTCAGATAGACTTCGGAAAGGTTCGTATCGGATATCCGAAAGTCGGTTTTACCCAGATATCGAATGCCAGCGGCAATACGGATCTTAACATTAATACCAGTACGCACTACCAGCAATACCAGCCGACTCCTCCGCCAACCGCTTTCGCTTTTTCTCCGCAGACTGTATTGCCGAGCGGCGTTACTGCCGGAAGTATCGGACAGTTACGAACGATATTTAGTCCGACGCAACGAGTACAATATCAGGGAGTTTTGCAAGTCCGCGGGGATAACGTCCCTCCGGATTCTGTTCAACTTACGGGCGAAGGAGCTGCACCGGTTCCGGTGTTAGTCCCTCAGAAAAATGGTCTTCTCGATTTTGGCATTGTCTATAACGGCAATACTAATTCGAGCACAATTACTCTGACAAATCAAGGTAACTGGACTGTATCGGTCATCCTTGCCCGCATATCCGGCACATTCAAATCGGTATTTACTTTCAGCCCGCCCGATACGGAGTTTAATCTCGAACCCGATTCCAGCAGAATATTTACGGTGTTCTTTCATCCGGGAACGGGTCAGGATAGCCTGCATATCTTAGCATATTTTGAATTGGTCTATGACGATAATACAATCGATACTATTCGTCTGATCGGAACAGAGATCCAGCCGGAACTTCATATCTCGCCATTATTCCATGATTTCGGGAAAGTGAAAATCGGTGCTTCGAAAACGGATACGGTTTCCTATCTGAATACGACTCTCAGCACGCTTACCTCTGTCTCTTTGCAGGAAGAAGATGTTCGCCCCGGACTATTTTTTAAGGAAGTAGGCTGGATCGGTTCTGTCGATCCCGGAAGGAAGATCCCTTTGGTCTGTACATTTGCGCCTCTGCAATCGGGACCGGCAACGGCTTGGGCATATATTACGGCAAATAACAAGCAGGACTCTGTTCAACTTACCGGAATTGGTGCAACTGCAAAGGCAGTTTTCAATCCGTCACCGGTAAATTACGGCATTGTTCCCTCAAATGTACCGGATACACTTTATACAATACTTAAAGATTCAGGAGATTTAGCTCTCAATGTCGTCGATATAAAAATCATCGGTCCCAATGCCGGAGATTTCAATATCATCTGGAAGCCAATAGGCACTACTCCAATTCCTCCGTTTTCGATAGATCCCGATTCGACGATCGATATCGAAGTTCGTTTTGTAACCGATGCACTGACAGGTGCGGTACATCAGGCAACCCTATGCGTTTATTATGATGACGGAACAAGTGATTGCATTCCGCTTCAGGCGATCGAAGAAGCGCAATATTTACAATTTGCACAGAGCTCGGTGGATTTTGGTAAACATCGTATTAAAACGCATTCTCAGGAGCCGGCAGTTTTCCGTAATGGTTCGAATGTAGCGTTATCGGTAGGTACGATCACGGCAACTTCATCTGCAAATGTTTTTTCCGTCATTGATACGCTGCCTGCAGTGAAGCCTCAATTAAAAGATAGCGTTCAAGTTGATTTCTTTCCTTTGACACGGGGAATATTTTCGGGGTGGCTTCATGCATTCGGCGGTGATATCAAAACCGATTCTATCCAGCTTCGCGGCCAAGGCGCTGCGCCTCTGCCGGAGTTCTCAACCAATCTTATTGATTTCGGAATCGTGCTGCTCAATACTTCCAAGCCGCTGACTTTTGAACTTCTCGATACCGGAGACTGGGATCTGACCGCAGTAAAGATCGAGCTTATCGGCAAGAATGCCGATGAGTTTACGTATAGGAAGATCGGCGGACAGATATCCCAATCAGCCGATACAATTCCGGAAACACAATATTCAACGTATAGTGTAACGTTTACTCCTACGAAGACCATCGTCTATCATACTGCCGATATTATCTTTACTTTTGATGATAGTACACAGGGAATTGTGAAGCTTAACGGCTATGATGAATCTCCGACACTTGTTCTCGATCAGGATTCTCTGAATTTTGGCAAAGTCCGCATTGGAACACCTGCGGTAACAGACACCGTGCATATTGTCAACACATCACGCAATACTCTTACGGCGGATAGTCTGGCTCTTATAACAACTGCACCCGGAAGTACTTTCACTGCTTTGCCGGCATCCGGTCCGATCATCATGATGCCGCAAACATTGCTATACCCCGTCAATATTGTCTTCCAGCCTCAGGTTATCGGATCGTTCAGTGCCCAATTCGTTGCATCGGGGAAGGATGTCAAAGATAGTAGTTATACAACGTATATTACGGGCATCGGCGCTGCGCCGGTTCCGCAATTCTCTGACACCGTAATTGATTTCGGAACGCTTTTCCCGGGTTATACCGACTCGCGATCGTTCACATTGAAAGATGCCGGTAATTGGTTTCTTTCTGTGGTCAAGGTCGATGTTACCGGTCCGAATAAAGGAGATTTTACATTGCGAAACATTCCGCAGCAATTCATGCTGTTGGAAGATAGTTCGAATTTGTTCACGGTAGATTTTATCGCAACGCCTCCCTATCAGGCAGCTCAGCGCACTGCACAAATTGTTTTTACACTCGATGATAGTTCAAAATTTAGTATCACACTCATTGAGCAGGATATTGAGCCGATCAAAGTTGATCTTCGTATGGATAATTTGCGGGCTCGCATCGGAGATGTTGTCTATCCGTGCCTTCGTTTGATGACCGATCTGCCTGATTCGCTGAATATCCTCGATCTCAAAGGCGTGATTACCTATGATGCGACTCTTTTCGATCTTGATCGTACCGGAGTTCTTACCGGGGCAATGTTAGAGCAGCTCGGAAATTGGAAACTCATAGCGAATGCTGCCGATCTGCCCGGCACGTTTACGTACGAGCTTCAAGGTACTTCAGCACCATTGGGTAAGGCAGGGTCGCTGTTGCGGATGAAATTCAAACCACATGATAACGATGCTCCGGGTTCCAAAACTCCGCTCTTACAAAAGCAGTTTAGTTTTCCCTTGCGCACGGAGTTGAACCCACTGGTTTTCGACGGTGAACTGGTCGTTGATTCGATCTGCGGAGATACCCATCTGGAATCCGGAACGGCAACGGCAAATATGGTTGATCAAAATATGCCGAATCCTTTTGGTTCGAAGACCGCAAATAATGAAACGCTTATTCCCTTCGATATCGGCTCCGATAATACTGCGGTGACGATTCGCATCTTAGATGTTTCGGGTCGCGAAATCGGACGCCCGGTCGATAACATGCTTTTCAGCCAGGGAAGATATACGACAAAAATAGATGCCTCAATGGTCGGTTCAAGTGGAGTTTACTTCTACGAATTCCAAGCAGGAACAGCGAAGCCGGTAGTGAAGAAGATGATGGTAAGCAAATAGAGAATACGGATCTCAATTTCAGACGATCTCCAAATTTTCTTTTCCGCCGTAGATCGTCGTCCAGGGCTTTGCATACTTTAAGACAACGTCATTGAGCGCTTTGATATTTGCAACTCCACGATCTGATAACCATATTTCGAGCGCCTCTTTCCCTTGTGAACCGAAGATCGCAATACCATCCTGCCATGTTGCTCTGCCACAGAGGACGCCGCTGAAGTTCGAACCGCTTTCACCGGCAAGTTGGATTGTCTCGCGGAAAATATCATCGGTGACTCCCGCAGAGAGATAAATAAATGGCTTGGTCGCAGAATCGGAAGCTTCTTTAAATAGCTTCATTGCTTCTTCTTTCGTATATGCCGATTCACTTCCGTTATAGGCTTGTGTGCCCGAAACATATTTCATGTTCACCGGAACTTCAACTTTAAGAATATCAACGCCGTATCTGTCCTTCGAAAATTCTTTCATATATGCTTTTACATATTTCGGCTTGACTTTCGCAAATTCAAATCCTTTTTCATCCATCGTATCATCATATGCAAGTGGTTCAAGGAAAAATGGGACATCTAATGCCTTGCATTCTGCTCCGATTCTTTCGATAAAAGCATGTTTACGGG
>PLXB01000395.1 GCA_003151215.1 Ignavibacteriota bacterium | reverse complement strand
AAGCGCCCCAAGCATTTCTAATGTATCCTGTGAGAGAATCTGATAAACCATTGATCCGGTTTTTTTCTGACGAACGATCATGCGATTACCCTGAAACTTTTTAGCAGTTAGTCTCCGAATGTCAGAAAGCCGCAGTCCGGTATATGATGCGAAAATAAAAGCCCGTTTAACCTCAGAGTCTTTGCAAGGAGTTTGTGAAAGCGTTGTCAACTCTNNTTTTGCCGGGTTGTCAGAGATAAGTCCATCTCGGTAGGCAAGATTCAAACATGCCTTCACCTTATTATAGTAAGTAACAGCAGTGTTATGCGAAAATCTGTTTTTAAGATGAGTTTGCAGTTCTTCAAGCCATGACGGACTTATCGCATTCAGCATCATTCCTCTATCAACATAGTTGTGAAGGACGAGAGAAACGCTCTTCCATGCTTTCGGTCTTCCTGCAACCTTGCTGTCATAGTAGGAGAGGAAATGCAATCGTTTTGCTGAGGGATTCACAAGTCCGTGTTCACCGGACCTAAATTGCAGCTCGCGTTGGGCCCGTATATTCTCCGCAAGCGATATACTGGATTTGTAGGAAATTCGATCCCTCGGATTCACATACATATTGAGATATTCGTATGACCTCTTTCCGCCTTCGTAAATATCGAGGTAGAGAGAAAACGACCCGCTTCCGGTTTTTCTTTTTCTAAGTGTAACGCTCATAATTTCTCCTCATAATTTCCAAGCAACAACTGAGCAACAAATATTGCACAATCATATGATAGTAAAGGAAAAGAAAAAAGGAATGATTACGCGAAACCAAGCCTATTACAAGGGTTTGTATTTCCTTTGTTTGCTCATGTTTTCATTGAAGAATTCTAGGTTCGAATCCTAGCGAGGCAGCGAAGTTTATTAAAATATTGCCAAATCAGCATTGAGAATTCTATCGTTTCTTTTTATTTAGAGGGTCTTGGAAAACATGGGTTTTTGAGTTATGGATTTATCTAAATAGGAATCGAAACACATGGCAATATTCCGGAGAAAATATCTTCCTTTTTCTGTAATGAGTATTGTCGTTGGAGTATCGATCACCAAACCATCCGTTATGAGATCGTCGAGATCAAGCAGCGAGGATGAAAAATAATAGTTGAATTCTATTCCAAATTTTTCTTCTACACTGACCTTACTGATTTTTAGATCACACATAAGACGCATGATGACATACTCTCTGATTCGGTCATCGCCTGTCATTTCAAGACCCGATACTACCGGAAATTCACCACGTTCAATTTTTTCATAATATGTGGGAAGCGTTTTAGCATTCTGTGTAAAAGTACCGCCAATGTGGCTTATGGCGCTCATCCCAAGTCCCACAAGATCACATCCGGCACGAGTTGAATAGCCCTGGAAATTTCGTTGCAGCGTCCCTTCCTCACGGGCCTTTGAGAGTTCATCATCAGGTTTTGCAAAGTGATCCATTCCGACATATTCATAGTTCGAGCCCAAGAATTTATTCGTTGCATCGGCAAAAAGCATCAGTTTTTCTTCCGATTCCGGAAGATCCTCAATATGAATAAGTTTCTGTTGCGGTTTTAGCCAGGGTACAAAAGCAAAATTATAAAGGGCAATGCGATCCGGTTTGAAAAGCAATACCCGGTCGAGCGTTTTTGCAAATGATTCTCTCGATTGCAACGGCAACCCATAGATAAGATCGATGTTAATACTTTCGAAGCCTGCTTCCCTGCACCAATCGATGACTTGTTTTGTCACATATTCCGGCTGGATGCGGTTGATCGCACGCTGCACTCTTTCATCCATATCCTGCACGCCGATACTTGCGCGGCGGAATCCGGCATCGGCAAGTGCCTGAATATGTTCGCGGTTCACTTCGCGCGGATCGATTTCGACGCTGATCTCCGCATCTTTTGCGATCGTAAAATATTTATGGATACTTTCGCCGAGTTTCCTGATTTCTTCTGGAAGCAGATGCGTCGGAGTTCCACCGCCCCAATGGACCTGGATGACTTTGCGGTTGCCGATTTGCCTGCTGGTCATTTGGATTTCGCGGTCGAGGTACTCGAGGTATTCTGCAATGCGGTCGCGGTTGTTTGTAACCAGCATTGTACATCCGCAAAAGTAGCAAAGTGTATCGCAGAATGGAAGATGGAAATATAGCGAGACATCATCTCCGGATCTCTTCAATGCTTCAAGCCTTGCATCTGATGAATAATTTTTCTTAAAAGCGGGGGCGGTTGGATAACTTGTATACCTAGGTCCCGGCTTACTGTATTTCTGGAGTAGAGGTAGTAACTCCATGACATTCGTATTCATTGGTCAATCAATAATTAAAGTTTTTCAAAATGCGCTGTAAAATGTCTTAACAGCTCAAGTTCATGGGTGATCCGCAAACCACGTATAGAATCTTTTGTTTTAATGATCTCTTCAAAGACTTCGATCACATAATCGATATGACTTTGTGTATACACACGTCTGGGAATTGCAAGTCGCACTAATTCCTTTTGTGCGGGAATAAGTTTTTTGTGAGCATCGTATTTACCAAACATCACCGAGCCAATCTCTACGCATCGAATACCACCCTGTATATAGAGTTCACAGACAAGCGCTTGCCCCGGATACTCATGCACAGGAATATGGGGATACAATTTCGCCGCGTCGATGTAGACTGCATGCCCGCCTGCCGGCATGATAAGCGGTATTCCCATTTTATGCAGATGATCTGCAAGATATGCCGTACTGCTAATTCTATAATGCAGGTAATCGGCATCGAAAATTTCTTGCAGACCGACTGCAATTGCGTCCATATCGCGTCCAGCAAGACCGCCATAAGTGACAAAGCCTTCGGTGATGATGAGTAAGTTCGTGCAGGCTTCAGCGAGATGCTTGTTTTTTAGTGCAAGAAATCCGCCGATATTCGCAAATGCATCTTTCTTCGCACTCATGACGCATCCGTCGGCGAGAGTGAACATTTCCTGCGCTATTTCACGATAGGTTTTTCCTCTGAATCCTTTCTCGCGATTGCGGATAAAATAAGCATTCTCTGCAATGCGGCATGCGTCGAGGATAAATAGCAATTTATGCTTTTTACAGATCGCAGCAACTTCCTTTGCATTGTGCATACTCACTGGTTGCCCGCCGCCGCTATTATTGGTTACTGTCAGAATGACTGCTGCGATATTTTCCGCTCCATAGGTTTCGATAAGCGATTCGAGTTTTGCCGTATCCAAATTCCCTTTGAATGGATGGTCGAATTCGATCGTAGAGGATTCCGGCATCGGAATATCAATTGCCGTTGCACCGGTAAATTCGATATTGGCACGCGTTGTATCGAAATGCGTGTTACTAATGAAGATCTTATCTTTGCCTCCGAGGTATCCATAGAGAATTCGTTCGGCAGCTCTTCCCTGATGAGTCGGCAGAATAAATTCAAAACCGGTAAGATCGCGGATTTCCTTTTCCAGGCGCAGCCAGCTTTTCGCTCCTGCATAGCTTTCATCGCCGGACATCATTGCAGACCATTGTGCCGCTGACATCGCGGAGGTTCCACTATCGGTGAGAAGATCGATCAGCACATCGTCGCTATGGAGAAAGAACGGATTGTAATGCGCTTTTTTTAAATAAAACTCTCGCTGATGCTCAGTTGTCACTCGAATAGGCTCAACCGTTTTTATTTTGAAAGGCTCAAAAATAGTTTTGTATTTCATTGCCTTTCGATTCTTTGGTAGATTGAAATCATTTGTAAGAAAAGTATTAGCCAGTTATGGAAATAAGAGGAGCAATAAAGGTGCCAAGAGGCAAATCAAGCTATAGCTGTTCCCCCGAGGGCTAAAAGGCACTTAGCAATGGAAAGTGTAAAATTTCTTTCCACTTCCAAACAAAGAATTCTTACCCGCAGAATTGGCTAAATTCGCTCAAATCTGGCTTGAAAGAACCTAAGATATTTGGGTTCATAGACCATCTTGAGTCCCCGGACCTTTTTTCTGTTATCATAGACTTCAGCAACGGATTCGAAGACAACATCCATGTGCGCCTGAGTATAAACCCGGCGCGGAATTGTCAGGCGTACAAGCTCGAGTTCAGGCTTATTCTCGGATCCGGTATCTTTCTGTCTTCCGGCAGAAACGATGCCGCGCTCCATCGAACGGACTCCTGAATCGAGATAGAGTTCTGCTGCAAGTGTCTGGGCAGGATAAACCGATTGTTTAAGCTGAGGATAAAATCGTTTGGCATTCAGAAAAACTCCATGCCCGCCGATAGGCTGGACGATTGGAATACCTGCTGCGAGCATTTTCTCTCCTAGATATTCGACTTGTCCGACTCGTGCACGAATATGATCGTCCTGCACAGATTCCGTTATACCAATAGCCATTGCTTCCATATCGCGCCCGGCAAGTCCACCATAAGTATGTAAGCCTTCATAAACGACAACCATGTTGCTTGCCGCTTCATAGAGTTTCTTATCGTTCATCGCAAGAATGCCCCCGATATTCACCAAGGCATCCTTTTTTGCACTCATGGTGGCGCCGTCAGTCAGATCGCAGATCTCTTTGATGATTACTGCAACGGGTTTATCAGCATATCCCTTCTCGCGTTTCTGAATGAAATATGCATTTTCCGCGACTCGTGTCATATCATGAATGATCGGAATCGAATGCTTTTTTGTAAATGCCCGAAGTTCGCGTAAATTCTTAAGGGAGATCGGCTGGCCGCCAGCCATATTGACTGCAGTTGCAATGCAGATATACGGGATCTTTTTCGCGCCGACTTTTTTAATAAGTGCATCGAGTTTTTTCAGATCGACGTTGCCCTTGAATGGATGCAGATTATCTGCGTCGTGCGCTTCATCGATGACGATATCAACGAACGTACCACCGGCTAACTCCTGATGAAGGCGCGTCGTTGTGAAATACATATTTCCCGGAATGAAATCACCAGGTTTGATCATGATCTTCGAAATAATATTCTCTGCACCGCGCCCCTGATGGGTTGGAATGACATATTTATATCCGTAATACTTCCGGACTGCCGCTTCGAGATGATAAAAATTCTCACTCCCAGCGTAGGCTTCATCGCCCATCATCATGCCTGCCCATTGATGATCGCTCATCGCCGAAGTACCGCTATCGGTAAGAAGATCTATATATACTTCCCTGCTTCTGAGAAGAAAAGTATTGAATGCTGCTTTTTTTATGGCGATCTCCCGTTCGGCACGTGTGCTCATGTGCACCAGCTCGACCATTTTAATTTTATATGGCTCAGCCCAGGAATGATGTCTTTCCGTTTTAATCATTAAATATTGGGTATCAATTTTCTTTTAAAAATATTATTACTATTTTTTTACTGAATCCGGAGGCATAAATGTGCGCACGAACGCTGCAACATATGCGATGTCGTCTTTTCCTAATGTCCAGCCATAGGGCGGCATTACGGGAGACTTGTTTGCACCACGTCCTCCGTCACGGATTATCTGAATAAGGCGTGCATCGGAAAACTCACTGAGATAATGCTGCTCGGTCAGGTCTCTTGGCTTCGGATCCAGGTTAAATGTATTGAATCCGTCTGCCTTGCCCTCATTACCATGACATACTGCACAATACTTCGTATATACATATTTCCCTTGCCGCTGCTCGTAGGTCATCGGATGAGTTGCAAGCGAATCAGCGACATGTATCGAATCCTTTGCAAGTGCAGCAGAATCTTTAATGACAACCGATGAATCGCTAACTGCTCCCGCTGAATCTTTCGCAGCGGAAGAATCTTTTAACGTTGAATCTTTAGTCAATGACGATGAATCCTTAACAGTTTTAGCAGTGGGCTTATCGTCACTTTTCTTTCCACAGCTAATCAAAAGAGATAAGCAGAAGAAAGCAAAAAGGAAATGGTATGGAATTTTATTTTGCATAGCTGCTCCTATTTTCCTTTTAATAGATACGCCGTGATTGCCTCGGCATCCCCGTCGCTCAGATTATTATTGGGCTCAATTGTACCCGGCTTGAAAGCCTGAGGATTCTTCAGCCAATAATACACCCATCCCGGTTTCAGTCGTGCATTTAATTTATCGAGCGGCGGACCTACGTATCCGCCTTTGCCTTCGGTCTGATGGCAGCTTTGACAGGCATAACGATCGAAATACAAGCTCTTCCCATGTGATGCAAGCGAGTCATTCACCGGGATAACCCGATCGAGCGTATCTGCGATAAAATTCACTTGCATATAATCAACGAGAGTCTTACGCTCGGCATCGCTTAGAGAAAGATTAGGCATTCTTTCTGTCAGGATTGGACGAAGTGAATATGGTACCTTGAAATAATTCATGATCCAATCAGGATGCGCCTGAGATGCCTCAAGCGAGAGATCGGTTGCAACAAGCCTTCCGCTTCCCTCCATTTTATGGCAGGCAAGACAGGCAAGATCATCGACAAGTCTTCCGAATTCTCCTTGCGGTACGAATGTCCCTTTCGGCAGAGTTCGACGTACGTATTTGTTCGGAATGCTTTCATTCCTGCCGGCAAGCAAAGCAACAGTGATCGCTTGTGCTTCCTGTTCAGTGAACCCGAATTTCGGCATTCTTGCCGTTGCAGAAAATGCATGAGGAGACATTAACTTTGTTTGGATATAATTCGGAAGCGTCCTTTCGATCTTTGACGTACCGAAGTCAATCTCATACATGTGTTTACTTCCGACAAAGGACAATTCGGGAGCCATTTCCTCGGCGTGGTTCATAGTGCCAAGTTGGTGACATCCGCTGCAATTATTTTTCTTGAATGCAATAAGGCCTTTTTGGTATGATTCAGGATCGGGCGTATGATCCGGCGGCTGGACCATATCAAAATCAACGAATTCGTTCTTCATATAAAGAACGACGGCTGCAAGATCTTCATCGGTAAATCTGAAGCGAGGCATTCTTACTCCAGCAAGCAGATGCTTTGGAGATTTAATATAGTTGTATAACCATTCGATGCTCACTTTGCTGGAAACTTTCCCAAGATCGGTT
>PLXB01000169.1 GCA_003151215.1 Ignavibacteriota bacterium | reverse complement strand
ATCCCGATACTTTCGAACGAGGATTAATGAGTTCGGTTTGATTGAGATAGGTGCCGCAATTATCGCACTGGGCGCCGCGAGCCTCCGTATTGCCGCAGACAGGGCAGGTGCCTTCAACGTAGCGATCGGGCAAGAACATCTTTGCTTCCTGATCATAAAGCTGCGGCTCGGTTTTTGCCGTGATGAAGCCGTTCTCTTTTAAGTGCAGGAAAAACTCCTGGCTCATTTTCCGGTGCTCATCAGAAGATGTTCTTCCGTAATGATCGAAAGTAATGCCGAGTTTCTCGAATGTCGCCTTATTCAGTTCATGGTATCGGTCAACGATAACCTTAGGCGAGACCTTTTCCTTATCGGCGCTGATCGTGATCGGAACGCCATGCTCATCGGAGCCGCAGATAAAAAGCACCGATTCGCCGCGCAGCCGCTTATAGCGCACATACATATCCGCCGGCACATACACTCCGGCAAGATGCCCGATATGAATGGGTCCATTGGCATACGGCAAAGCAGCAGTAACAAGTGTTCGTTTATCGTTCGACAATTTCAAGAATGTTTAATAAACTGCAAATTTACGGAGAAAAGAGAGGGGATAAATAATTGCACTTGTTTTTGAACGCTGATTGTTGTATTTTTACTGTATGAAACTTTATAGAATTCTTACTATTTTTTTTCTGCTTTGCTGTCCCTCATTTTTGGATTCTGCTATAGCACAGTTTATTGTCACTCAAATAGACCTCCAATCTGAGTTTGTTATTGTTGAAAATTCTGTTGATTATTGGATAACAGATTTTAATCACCATTCTTATTATGATGATACATCTGCAGCAGAAATAATATTCAGAGCTGATAGCTCTTCATTAATACTGAATTCGGTTTTGGATTTCCACTATTTGCACCCAGATGGCTTTAACTGGGTCCCGCCAACTGATAGTGTAAGTCTCGTAGTCAAATTTGATCAAAAGTTAACACAGATACTTTCACTTGTCTATTTCAGAATTACTGGTGATGAATCTGCTCCAAATTCTACGGTTTATCAGGAAGGTATTTCTCTTAAAAACATCCCTATTACTATTTCTAAAGGTCAAGATACACTTAGCGCATTCCTTCTAGGCTCTCAATTGAGAATATTGCCATTTGCAATAAAAAAGAATAGTGTGGGTAGAACAAGCAGATCTCAAACCACTTCTATTACAGATTCAATTGTAAGTATTCCCAACACTTCATTCTTATCTATAAAACTCATCGGCAAATTTTCTAACGCGGGTGTTTTGGAATATCAAAAAGGAGAGTTAACAAATTCTATTATTATCACCAATCCAAAATTGTTAAAAATACCCAGTCAGACCTCAAATCAAGATCAACCCCTCCTCTGCTACGACCTCCTCGGAAGAAAACACAATTTGGAATTCCTCGGCGCTGATAATACTTCTGCAACCTATTCCGTCAGATCGCTGCGGCCCGGAGTGTATTTCGTGAATGACGGCAGGGAGACGGTGAAATTTATAATCGGGGAATAATAGAAGTAGGGTATGGATAATTGACCTTGTATTTTCTTTGCGGATGTTGTATATTTGTGATAGAATTCATGCATTATACTATGAAAAAATTCCTTTCCATTCTATTGTGGTTTCTTTTTGCTCTTTCAGCAGAGGTTTCCTTCGCACAGTTCCAGATTCAAAAAATTACGATTTCGTCGCAAGGGATTTTAGTAAGTAATGCCTACACTAATTTCGATACACCGGGCAGTTGGAACACATCTGACACCATACTGACAAATATTTCTATAAGCTCCGATAGCAGTTTTTCTTTTGATGGTGCGAACATTTCCTATCTTCAAGATCATAGTGGAAACTTCCCTAATGACGATTGGAAGAAGGAAATTACGATCACATTTGATTCCGCTAAAAAAAGTATGAGTTTAGAGGCGAGTTATATTTTAACTCATTATCCCAATTCACTTAGTCAGGAGTACTCAAATGTAGTGGGGAAAAGAATTAAATTTGGGAACGTCCCTTTTACTATGACTAAAAAAGGTGATTCCATAAGCCTTATCTTTAGCGGATTAGATATGAAAAACATTAATCTTACCGAAGATGACTACATTGAAAATTATACCCGATTTACCGGCAAACGATTTGATTACTCCACAATTCTCAATATCCCGACTGATGCATCTTTATCTGTACATATTGTCGGCAGTTTCCCGCTTGCAGTTGCTCCAGTGAATAAAGAAGATGTTGGATACGTAATAATAAATTCCTCCTCGCAAACCCTAAAATTTTCCTCTCCATTCATAAAGCAAAATCAATCCCTCCTTTGCTTCGACATCCTCGGAAGAAAACACGATTTAGAATTTCTCGGCGCTAATAATACCTCTGCAACCTATTCCGTCAAGTCTTTGCGGCCCGCAGTGTATTTTGTGAATGATGGCCGGGAGACGGTGAAATTTATGATCGGGGAATAAGCGCCTGCTCCAGATCCATCACCATCTGCAAGACAACCGGCCTGAGCTGCAATTGCAAGCGGACATTCCGTTGTGCCACCTCAACTGTGCGAAGTGCATTGGCGATATTTCTTGGATTGCCGAATTTCGTGGTGAATCTCTTCAGGTAATCAAGCTGATCGATATTGAACAGATATTGGTCGCTTCCGGAGGCAAGAGCAAGAGCATCGCGAAGCCAAAGTGTCAGCAGGTGCAGAAGCTGCTCAACCGTCTGTCGCTTTTCAAGGAATGAACCTCCGCCGGCGCGTGGAAGGAAATTATCTATTTCAGCAAGTGCATTTTTTCTGCTTTTTGAGAGTCCCATCAGCAGTAATTGAACGACTTGATTTCTGAGAACTGCAATATCCTCGCTGACTAAACTTCGTGCCGCAGAAAAACTTCCGCCTGCTAATCGCGCCAAAAATTCTGCCTGCGTTCTATCAAGTTCATCGCGCTCGACTAATGCATCGGCAATTTCATTTGGCGAAAGAAGATCGAATCGCAGATCCTGACAGCGCGAGAGGATGGTTGCATAAAGCTTCCCGGGATTCGAACTTGTGAGAATGATAAGCGTATTATCATGCGGCTCTTCCAGTGTTTTCAAAAAGGCATTCTGCGCTTCTTTGCGCATCGTATCGGCTTCACTGATAATGACAATGCGCTTTCTTCCCGCTGTCATGCTGCGCGAGAGAACCATGCGCAGATCGCGGATCTGCTTAATATTTATTGCAAGAGCTTTCGGAATTTGGATATTATGATACGGATCGCGAGCTTTGCTCTCAAATTGCTCGCGGATAATATCGATCTTCGCAATTCCATCTTCATCTTCGTCATCATCCTTTGACGATGCTTTTTCTGAATCTTTAGAAAGTGAAGTGATAAAATAGAGAAGCGGGGAAGCAAGTGAGCCGATCGCCTTGCAATTCTCGCATTCATCACAGGCTTCAGTACGGGAGTTAGTACAATTTAATGCTTTTGCAATCTCGATCGCCATTGCGTCTTTTCCCGTGCCTTCGGCTCCGGTAAAAAGATAGGCATTCGGCATTTTCTCCGATTCCAGAGACTGCCCGATGATCTTCTTTACCCGTTCTTGCCCTATAACATTCTTCCACATGATGCAAAAATACGGACGATCTCGATTTCGGAGTCGGGATGGACTCTAAATGATAAAATGAAAAGTGCCGGTTGATGCCGGAATTATATTCATTTTCCGTCGATCGGAAACTTGGGAAGTTCGGCTTGCTCCAGCCTCTTCTCTTCGTATCCGCGACGCTTTGCGACGATGCGGTAATCGAAACCGGCACTGGATGAACCACTATTTGCCTCGATAACATCGAAGCTCGTCATGCCTTTCTTAATAAAAACCGGATTCGATTCGCCATTCATTTGAATAAATACTTTCATCGGATTATTTTCGTCGATCGAAACGGTATTCAGAAAAACATCATCGAGTTGTATTGTTGCTTTTCCGTTTACCAGATGGGAAGTACCGTAATCACTGAACCATATTTCCGTAGCTTCTTCGCAATACAGCTTTCGGAATTCTGTGCCGTTCTTTATTGAAACGATCGCTGATTTTGTACCGGTTGCAGTATAATTTCCGTTTATGTAAACGCCTTTGCCGCCGCTGAAATACCCGGCATATCCGATCGTTGAAGGCAGACCAATGCCGGTGACACCATAATATCCGTATCCTGTTACGCCCGCACCATCTGTTATTGCTCCGTTATAGCCATAGACTCCCGCTGAATTTGCAAAGGCTGATGAGACTTTTCCCACAACTCCATAGACACTACTTATCGTTGAGGCATTTGTATTGGATCCGAACACTGCTGCGCCGGAAGGCGGAGTTGGCGAAGTGGTCGTCGAGATATTCCCGATAACTGCCGTTGCATTTGCAGCGTTCGCTGAATTAGTGACAGAGAAAGTAGAAGTAGTGCTGGTACCGGTTCCTGTATAGGGAAGGTTTAATCCGGAACTTCCATTTGATGCCGAAGTGATCCTTCCTTTTGCATCGACGGTTATTGATGAGTTAGTATAACTTCCGGCAGCCACACCGGAAGTTTGTAATATAGGGTTCGGGTATGTGCCGCTCAGATCGCCGCCGGCGTTTCCCGATGCGGGGAAAGATGTTGGTGCACCTGTGATCTTTGACCAAGTTACCGAATTGATTTTCGCATCCGTAACAGCAAGATTGGCAATATTTGAACTAGCGATGCCGTCCGGAGCTACACCGATCGAAGCATTCGGACCCGATCCATTTGATACGACGATCGAATTATCAGCAGCGATCAGGGAAGTGATCCCTCCTCCGCTGATAACGTTCAGCGCATACGGCGCTGCCGCAAGCGGAGACCGGGGACTGAGTTCCGTACCGCCATCGACAATGATGCCGAGAAAATATTCTTTATCAAATGCAACAGTTGAAGGAATAGAATCCAGAAGAGTGGTAAAGACTCCGTTTTTTGTCGTCACCGTTGCAGTCTTTGAATATACAAAAATGGAGCCTGTGCGCGAGTTGTAAAGTGTCAGTACAAGGGTATGAGTACTATCGACAACCGGTATGCCTTTTCGATCGGCAAGTATGCCTTGATAAGAGATGGCGCGGGGAATTTGGGCGAAAGCGGATGAATAAGTAATTGCAACAAAAATTGAAGCAAAAAAACATACATGTTTCATAGTTAGTAGGGGAATAATAAAAGACAAATATACAAAGAATGCGACTTTGCATCTCTAATGGTCAATATTATGCTATTTTTGCGGTGTAATTTGTAACTAAAACCATTTTATGTATTACAAATTTATTCAAATATGAAATTCTTCTTTAATCTGCTTTTCGTCATTTTAATTGTTTCCGGCTGCAACAAATCCACCGCGCCTCCAAATACTATTTCAACCGATACAACACTTTTCGCCGGAACGGCAGGCGGCGGCGTGTATCGCTCTATAGATAAAGGCAGCACGTGGCTGCAGATCAATAACGGAATACCCGGTACGAAGATAAGAATTAATGCGTTTGCCGTTAACGGGACTACGATCTTTGCCGGAACAGGCAGTGCAGGCGTTTTTCAATCGATCGATAATGGGAATACATGGACTGAGTCAAGCACCGGCTTCCCGAACACATCAATCCTTTCAATGGCAGCGAATGATTCTGCAATATTTGCAGGAACATCGATAGGAGAGATATTGCGATCTTCCAATATCGGAAATCAATGGGCAGCGAAGACTGCAGGCTTGCCTACTGTTCCAATCACCTCTATTGCGACCGCAGGAACGACGATTTTTGCAGGTACAAATATCGGNNTACAAATATCGGAGTTTACCGTTCGGATGATGATGGCAATTCCTGGACACAGTTCAGCACCGGCTTGCCCAAATCAGGAATATTTGCTCTTCTCTATACCGGAGCAATAATTTATGCGGGTACCGATAGCGGAGTCTATGCTTCGATAACTAATGGTGTTACCTGGCATGCAAGCGGTGTGAATTTATCAAAATTGCAAGTGAACGCCCTCATCATCAGCGGCACGGCGATCTTTGCCGGAACAAACGGAAAAGGAATATACCGTTCGATCGACAACGGTAGCACATGGGTGCAGAGAGATAGCGGACTGACGGATATGTATGTCGATGCCTTTGCCGTGGGGGGAGCGAGAATTTTCACGGGTACCAGCGGCGGCGGCGGGATCGATCTTTCAAAAGATAACGGAGATACGTGGGTTGGAACGAACACCGGCTTGACTGACCCTCATATTTTCGCTCTGATATTTAAGTTGCAATGACAAATGCCTACGGATAGATTCCTGCTCCTTCGATGTTACTATCGGCTTATGGAAAGAAAAATCAGAGTACTAATAGCAAAAGCCGGTCTCGATGGACATGATAGGGGCGCAAAAGTTATCGCTGCGGCTCTCCGCGATGCCGGAATGGAAGTTATTTATACAGGTTTACGGCAGACTCCTGATATGATCGTCGAGGCGGCTTTACAGGAAGATGTTGATGTGATCGGTATCTCCATGCTCTCCGGAGCGCATATGACGCTCTTTCCGCGAATCCGCAAATTGATGGATTCGAAAGGATTGACGGATGTTCTTCTTACCGGGGGCGGGATTATGTCCCATGATGACGTTGAAGACCTAAAGAAGCAGGGGATAGGCCAGCTCTTCACTCCGGGCGCGCCGATGTCAGCGATTGCGGAATATATCAGAAATTGGGTTGCAGAGTATCGGCGGGTCGAAGTTGTGTAGTTTTTATTACCCGATAGACATCTGAAGCGGGAATAAAATGAAAAAGCGCGGATTGGGAAAAAAACGAAACGCCGGAGCAGGGAAATGCCAGTAGTTAAATGATCTCCGAAGAAAATTCAAAATAGGACTATCTGACTCAGGGAATACCTTTTCAATATCATAATCTAAGGAAATATACCATGCTTTTTGACGATAAATAAAGGCATCACCGAGCATCCAATTATGATTCACGGTATTAATATTATATCCACCCACACCCAGAGCAAGATTAAGCCAAGATGGCCAGTACGGTTTCAGACTTTGTGGTAGTATTCCATGAATATCTGCAGTAAGAAAATATGATTGTCCTCCATAATCTTCAATGAAATTGACTGATTGACCCGGAATGTCCGGTTGATTCTTCAATAACTTATCCGTCGGAACGTAAAACCACTTATAATTAAAATTTCGAAGAAATGGAATTCTATTTCTCAGAAGATAAAAAGTTGCTCCCGTAAGGTCGGCTTTTGCATCGCCGCGGGAAAATCCCCAATCTCGCGCAAATCCATCTTCGATCTCGACATAATATTCCCAAATAGCTCCGCTCAGGGCTCCGAACAGAGTTGATAGAGAAGAATCCATTCCGGTCCATTGAAAGGCTTCGTCTAA
>PLXB01000483.1 GCA_003151215.1 Ignavibacteriota bacterium | reverse complement strand
GAACTTACAAAGCCGCATTATCCCTATTAATACATAATTTTAACTAGAACCTAACGCAGAAGCGTCTGAGGAAATTCAGAAGCGTAGTATTTTTTATTACTTTCCCGTAGAATGGCTTACCCATTTAGGAATATCGAAAAAAAATGGCAGGATTATTGGAATGCTCACGAAAGCAGCAAAGTCGGGCGCGATCCTTCAAAACCGAAATACTATGTGATGGATATGCTTCCCTATCCTTCCGGAGCCGGATTGCATATGGGGCATCCGATTGGGTATACCGGAAGCGATATCGTTGCACGATATAAAAGAATGTCAGGGTTCAACGTTCTGCATCCAATGGGCTGGGATGCATTCGGATTGCCTGCAGAACAGTATGCTGTCAAGAATAAACTTCATCCTCGTGCAACGACTGTTGAAAATATCAAGAGTTTCCGCGCACAACTCGATTCGCTGGGCTATGGCTATGACTGGTCCCGCCAGATCGATACGACCGATCCGAAATTTTATAAATGGACACAATGGATCTTTCTGAAGATCTATAATTCCTATTTCGATCCGAAAGAAAATAAAGCGAAGCCAATAGAAGAACTTATAAAAAAATTCGAAAACGAAGGCTCACAGGATTTTTCTACAAATGATTGGGAATCCTTTTCGAATAAAAAGAGATCGGATATTCTTGCGAAGTACCGTCTGGCATATATCGCGGATGCTCCGGTGAATTGGTGTCCTGAACTTGGCACTGTTCTTGCGAATGAAGAGGTTGCCGAGCAGGAAGAAAAAGGCTTCACTGTTGTCCGCCGCAATATGCGACAATGGATGCTGCGGATTACGGCATATGCCGACCGCTTGCTTGAAGATCTGAACTTGCTCGATTGGCCGCATTCAACAATGGAGCAGCAACGGAACTGGATCGGCAAAAGCGCCGGCGCTGAAATTGATTTTGCAGTGAGCGGACATTCGGCTAACATCCGCATCTTTACAACGAGACCAGATACACTTTTCGGAGCGACCTATATGGTGCTTGCTCCGGAACATCCACTCGTAAAAGAGATTACCCCGGTCAACGAAACCAAGAATGTAGAGAAATATATCGGGCAGGTCGCCCTTAAAAGCGATCTTGAACGAACCGGCACTGACAAAACAAAGACAGGCGTTTTTACAGGAGCGTATGCAATAAACCCTGCTACAGAGAAACCCATCCCAATCTGGATTGCCGATTATGTTCTGATGAGTTACGGAACCGGGGCGATTATGTCGGTTCCGGGGCATGATGAAAGGGATTTCGAATTTGCAAAACAGTTTGGGTTGCCGATAGTTGAAGTCGTTAGTCGTCAGTCGTTAGTCGTTAGCANNACTGCCGAAGCAAAAGAGAAAATGATTTCGTGGCTTGAGGAAAAAGGAATCGGCTCAAAATCTGTTAAATATAAATTACGTGACTGGCTTTTTTCGCGGCAGAGATATTGGGGTGAGCCGTTTCCGATCATTTATGTCGATGATGGTGACGGAGAATACGCGAAGTCAATTCCCGAATCTTCGCTTCCGGTAACTTTGCCTGAAGTTGAATCCTATAGTCCAAGCGGCACCGGAGAATCTCCGCTTGCAATCATTACGGATTGGGTGAATACGATCGATCCGGAAACTGAAAAGACAGCCAAGCGCGAGACGAATACGATGCCGCAATGGGCCGGTTCGTCATGGTACTACTTACGTTACACTGATCCGCAAAATACCGATGCTCCAATCTCAAAAGAGAACGACGTTTATTGGGATCCGGTCGATCTTTACATCGGTGGCAACGAGCATGCCGTTACACATTTGCTCTACTCGCGCTTTTGGCATAAAGTCCTCTATGATTATGGGATTGTGCATTTTCCCGAACCATTTAAACGCCTTTTTCATCAAGGAATTTTGCTTGGTGAAAACGGAGCAAAGATGTCGAAGTCACTTGGCAATGTCGTGAATCCGGATGACATTATCGGTGAATATGGCGCCGATACTTTACGCATGTATCTCATGTTCTTGGGACCTCTTGAGCAAGGGGGGCCCTGGAATACAAAAGGCATTGCAGGAGTTCACCGTTTCCTGAACCGCCTCTGGCGTTTCGTCGCCAACGATGAAGGCGAAACACAGCCCCAAAGAACAAGTAATGTGCCGCCATCGAAAGTGCAGGAGCGCCTGATGCATCAGACAATAAAAAAGGTCGGCGAAGATATCGAAGCGCTACGCCTGAATACAGCGATCAGTGCGATGATGATCTTTATTAATGAACTTCCTACTGATGAGGCGGCTCCGCGCGAAGCAGTTGAAACGCTGGTGAAACTCACTGCACCGTTCGCTCCGCATATCGGAGAAGAACTTTGGTCACATCTCGGTCACAGTNNGCCCGAAATATGATGAATCAAAGATGGTCGTAGATACAGTGACGGTCGTTCTACAAGTCAACGGAAAAATCCGCGATAAATTGGAAGTGCCGACCGGTCTTTCTCGCGAAGAACTCGAACAGTTCGCAACTTCAAGCGAACGGGTGCAAAAGCATATCGGTGATTTGCAGATAAAGAAAATAATCGTCGTGCCGAATAAGTTAGTGAATGTGGTAGCAGAATAACTTACACACGCGCTGAGACTTTTATAAACTCTGCCGCCGCGTCTTCGGGCGAAATTTGATGATCGCTGATTTGCGAGACTGTCGCGGTCTCCTGCTGAAGCGTCCTTCTCATTTCTTTTTTCTCTTCAGGTGATATTTTCAAGAATTCTCCAAGCTTCAGATGCTCCTCACCAAGCAGTATTGAACCATGCTGTAATACAGCATTACCAAATCTTCTTTGTGCAGAGCCAACGACTTTCTTTCCCCGCCAGGTTATCTCATAGCGTGCGGTGCTTGTGAAGCATGCAATGTTTGTCAGAGTACCTTCCTTGTAGGATTCGCGAATGGGTGTTGTGTTCCGTGAGGAAGTCAGTTCAAGTTCGTTGTTGCAGAGGGGCTGCAAAGCATAAAGCAGTGATTCCGCAATTTTGTTATGGACTGCATAGATACCTTCGTTCGGTTCGAAACGCATAAGGACAGCATACGTAAGTTCCTGGGCATGATAAACAGCTCTACCGCCGGTCGGTCGGCGGATAATATCCACTCCGGCGACTTCGCAGGCAGCAGTATCGATCTGCATTTCATCCTGCTGAAAGCCCAGCGAAATGCAATACGGCTTCCACGAATAAAGGCGCAGCACATTCGGCACCGAAGGATCGTCCCGCAATTTTTCTGCAAGCTCCAGATCCCGGGCCATATGATAGGCGCCGGGCATATCGAAGGAGATCTCAGTAAGAAAATTACTTTGGAATGTATTCAAATTGATTCATAAAAATGTTATTGCGAGAAAGGCTTTAGCCTTTCGGGGCAATCTAAAATCTTAAATGTAATAGTAATACTCGAGTTTTTTGGATCGCCACGTTGTCCGCAAGCGGACTCCCGGCGATGTCATTTTTATAGGCTTAGAAATTATATATACTAGCCACAGCACCGAAACATAACTCAATAATGTTCTGATTCTCACGTGAAATTACTCGACCGTTATATCATCAAGCAATTTATTCTTTCGACGATCGTTTCAATCGCCGCATTCATCATTATCTTCGTAGCGATAGATCTGATGGAGAAGCTTGACAAATTCCTTGACAGGAAAGTGCCGTTCGCACAGATACTTGACTACTACACCAACTTCACTCCTCAGATGATTTCCCTCGTTCTTCCGATTGCATTGCTTCTCGGAAGTCTTTTTACGACCGGAAAAATGTCGCAGAACAATGAGATCATCGCCTCGCGTTCAGCGGGAATGTCGCTTTACCGTTTTATGCTTCCTTTTGTCATTCTNNTGTTGCGACGCGTTCTGCGGGAATGTCGCTCTACCGGTTTATGCTGCCGTTTGTGATTCTCGGAACGCTCATCAGTTTCGGCGCAGTCTATTTTAATGGCTGGATACTGCCTCGTGCAAACGCCAGAGTCGATGAGCTTCAGCGACTATATGATCTTCCGGGGACTACCTCTCTCGGCGCCCAGTCAAATTTACATTTGCAGGAAGGGATAGACGAAATTGTAGCGATCCAGAATTTTACTTATGAAGGACTTAGGGCAGATCGAGTTGGCATTTATTTTTTCGATCCGAAAAATCCGATCAAGCTTTATCGTCGGATCGATGCGAGGCAAATGCTTTGGGATTCAACAAAAAAAACATGGCGTTTGATCGATGCGGTCGAGCGAGTATTTAGTAATGACTCCTCAAAAGAGTCGTTCAAACATCTTTCTGATTCATCAGGCAGAATGAAATTTAGTTTTACTCCGACAGAACTCCGTGAGAGACAACTAAAAATGGAAGAGTTGACGAATACCCAATTCCAAAAAAGAATATATATAGCAAAACAAGGGGGACAGGATACGGCGCGAGATGAAGTTGACTATTATTCGAAATATGCAATGTCCTTCACTGCATTGATCGTCGTCCTTTTTGGCGTACCTTTCGCCTCCCAGAAAAAACGCGGCGGCCTTGCTATTCAATTTGCCATCGCCATCGGCATTGCTTTCTTTTTTCTTTCGTTCACAAAAGTCTCGCAAACATTCGGATATACCGGAGCCATCGATCCCATTTTGACGGCATGGCTTGCCAATATTCTTTTTATTCTTATCGCTGTTGCAGTTATAGCCAGGGTCCAGAAATGAAAAAACTACTTCATGCAGAAATTGCAACTCAAAGATTAACCGAAGAGGAAGCGGCAAAATTCGAAGGACGCTTTCCTCTTATCGCAATTTTAGATAATATCCGAAGCATGTATAATGTCGGTTCGATCTTTCGGACATCTGATGGCGCGAGAATCGAAGCAATTTATACTGTCGGTTATACTCCGCATCCGC
>PLXB01000018.1 GCA_003151215.1 Ignavibacteriota bacterium | reverse complement strand
GAATTAGCTTTAAAAAAGGCAAAACTATACATTGACAAGAACCTGACTAACAAGAACGAAGAAATGAGATTCATGTAAAAATGGCGATTGCGGAGCGTGAGTAAAGATTTTCAAGCATTCGGAGACTGAACTATTGAGATAAAAACATGAAACCGGAATCGCTATATGATCGCATAGAAAAGCAGTTACTTGAGCATCAAAGAGCCAACCCAACCTATGAAGATGATACACCGATAGCTGAAAGAAAAAAAAACAGCGTCGGCGACGTTCTCATTCTCGGACGCTCCAAGGATATTGCTTTTGCAGGAAAGGACGAAGTGCCATGTCCTTTTTGTAACAGGAGAGCGACGTTTGTAACTGTCGGACTCAATGGGGATGTATATTGGTGTACAGATAAAAAATGCTTCCACCCATTCAACGAAAAAACATGGCATGAGATGAAGGAGAGAATACCCGTCACAAATAAGAAAAAGAGGAAATAATGTTAGATAGAAAACTTTTAGACGAAATGATGCCGTGTTTCCAAGTCGATTATGGTAATTTCTAATCTGAGAACAAATTAAGTCCTCCCGCTTGTTCTTTGGTTCATGCTTCTTGAACCCGAAGTTCTTACACCCGCACTATTAGCAAATGCAATTACGCGCAAACAGCAATTCAATGCTCGCCGCGAATTACTTGCCTTCACCACCTATACGTATCCAGAATACCGTGTTGCCTGGTTCCATCGTTATATGGCATGGAGGTTGAATCTCTGGGCAACAGGTAAATTAAAAAGACTTATCATTCAGGTTCCTCCAAGGCGAGGGAAGTCAGAATTAATGTCACGCCGCCTTCCAGCTTTTTGTTTCGGTCTCAATCCTGACGAAAGAATAATTGCGTGCTCTCATACTGCAAATCTTGCCTCTTCAATGAACCGTGATACGCAAAGGATTATGGATTCAAAGGAATACAAACAGGTCTTTCCGGAGACGCGACTTGGTGAAGATAATATACGCACAATCATCACCAGACCCCTTCGTAATAATGACGAATTTGATATAGTCTATACGCCTGAGAATGGAGATTCGAGGATAGGTGGATATTATCGTTGCGCTGGTGTAGGTACGAAAATCGCTGGACGCGGTTTTACGAAAGGACTCATTGATGATTACGTAGGAGAGCAATCTGATGCTGAAAGCCCGACAATGCGAAACTCGCTCTGGGAATGGTATATAAGCGATTTCTATTCTCGCTGCGCTCCGAATGCAGGGATAGTTATTTGTGGAACAAGAAGGCATGAGGATGATTTAATAGGACGACTCTTAAAACTTGCCGCAGAAGACCCATCTGCCGACCAATGGGAAGTCATAACATTTCCAGAAATTAACGATTATCTTGAAGCAGGGCTTGAACAACCTGAGTATGACATCCGTAAACCAGGAGAAGTTCTTTGGGGGGAAGCATTTTCGCTTGAAGAAGCGATAAAGCAACGGGCAGGCTCGGCATATTTATTCTCAAGTTTATATCAACAGCGTCCTGTTGCTCGTGAAGGTAATGCAATAAAATGGGCTTGGTTCGAGCCTTATGAGCATTTTCTTGATTTGACTGCTATTATAGGGCAGGGAATCTATTGGGATTTAGGCGGAAGTGACGATAAGAACGCCGATAGAACAGCAGGGACAGTGGGAGTGCAATTAAGAGACGGACGGGTTATAATCCTTTGGCAACACGCAGGACAATGGACTCCGCTTAAAAGGGATGAGGAGATTGAAACCTTCTGCCTCATTTGGCATAATATATTCCCTGGAATTCCGATTCACATTGAAGGCGGTATAGGACTCGGCGTTGATTCAGTTAATAGACTTCATAATCGCTTGCTCGCAAAGAACCTGAATGTCAGGATTGACAGAGTTAATCAGTCGAAATATATAAGAGCGTCAGCTCAAAAAGACTCTTTCTTTGCTGCTGCCGAAGGAGGACGGATCAAACCTTATGTCGGTAATGTATTTAGGGAAGAACTTGTGGGGTATGGGGAACCTTTAGATTGGGTGAATGAACAAAAGATTGAATTCACTCGTTTGCAGTTCAAGGACACACCTCATGGTGTTGAATTTGTCGGTGGACATGACGATAGATTGGACTCAGAGGTTGGCTGCTATAATAAACTGACTCAAAAAAGCGATTGGGGAATTGAAACAATTAATTTCTAATGAAAATATATTATTTTGAGACTGAGAATCTCTTTATCTTTTCTTCGTTTGCTGATTTCAGTTGTGATATTTTCTTTGCTGAGTATGAGAATGAGTTCTTCGCTACCCGCCATTATCTTCATTATCACCGTCTAAAGCCTTTCCAAGTTAAATTCTGCAAAGTATAATTATATGCAAGACCCATTTGACATTCGAGTAGCGAACAGAGGAAACGTTGGAAATAATAATGGCGGTATGACGGGAATCCTTCCCCTTCCAGCCNNGGTATAAAAGTAATTCGATTCTTCGCACCTGCGTTGATAAAATGATGCTTGGTATCTCGCAACCTCCTCTTCTTGTCTATGATATTAAGAAGAAGGATGAAGTTTTGGAGGAGTCTCCTCTTGCTGATATTCTCGCCTTTCCAAATCCTTATTTCTCTTTCTCTGTTATGCTGCAAATCACGATGGCTTACATGGCTATNNCTATCCTTATCACGCTTCGCAGATTCAGCCTATAAGTTCAAAGGAACGTTGGATTGAATACTATCAATACAATAATGGCGCAGGATATACAGAAGGCATTCCGCCAGAAGACATTATACATTTTCGCTGGCACAGTGTGGATTTCGTGAAACCTTATAAAGCGATTTCTCCTCTTCTCTCCCTTACAAAAGAAATAGATATAGATAACGAATCTCTCTCGGGACAGCTTGCTATGATTCTCAACGGCTTTATGCCGTCAATGGCAATATCTGCTCCTGCTGACGTGAAATTGCAGATGAAAGAAATGTATGCAAAGGCAGAGGGAATGCAAGAACGTTTCAGCGGCGTAAATAGAGGAAAGCTTTTGCTTCTTAATGGTGGAGTTACTATTCAAAAGCTCGGAATGTCGCTTCGTGACATGGGTGGGGCAGACGCAATTTCAAAGATTCCTGAGTCTCGCATTCCTGCTGTTTACGGAATACCGATAACAATGACAGGTCTTCTTGTAGGTCTTGAGAACGCGCACTTGTCAAATCAGGAAACAGACAAGAAAAAGATGGCTGAGGACTGCCTTTCGCCAAATTGGGATGCTCTTGAATCTGCTATCAATCACAGTATAAGATTTGAAAAATTCGCATTTGCAAAAGGAGTCACTTACTTTGTAGCATTTGACAGGTCTAAGGTTCCAGCACTACATGATAATTGGGATACTACGATGAAGCAGCTAACCTTTCAGTTCAGAAGCGGCATTATTACGAGAAACGAGGCTCGACTTGAGCTCGGCTATGATCCTTCTGATAAAGATGGATTTATATTCGATTTGACGCAGACGGCTCTTACGCCCGATAAGATAGCTGGGGAAGCTGGTTAATTATACATATTTATACACAATTTTCAAAAAGCTCTTGCTTTCTCTGGATTTCTTTCATATCTTTGTATTGTAAAATATGGATATTTTTGCTGGCGTTCTTTCAATATGTATTCTTATCCTTGCCTTATGGTATTCTTTCAGACATGGGCAGGTAAAAGTAGTGAGGGAAACTTTTGTTGAGGCATTGCCAGAAAGACTTCCAAAGATTCGTCTCAATGTAAAATATCAAGTATTGTTAGGGTTAGAGGTGTTGAAATTCATCTCAACAGATAGCAATGAGACGTTTGTAATTCCGAGAGTTGTCATAATAACCGACATTGACGAAATGACAGGAATGCTTTACATGGTAAAGGTGGACGCAGAGATGAACGCCAATACACCCAACGGAATGAAAGAAGGGTGGGTTCATCCATCGCAATTTTCAGCACTTATCCTTTAAGAGGAACCTAAGCCTATTATTTAGAAAATTCTTGCGCTTCTTCGGGCTTTCGCTTTATAGCGACCTATATTTGATAGAAGAAAAGTGGTGGGCTGAATATAAAAAGCATCTTGATGACGGGAAAGCATGGGAGCAGAAATATATCGAATGCGCTCGTCTTAAGCGTGAAATAATGGAACTGCAAAAAGAGAGAGACAATTTAAACGCCATGCTCTTCTCTGGAAACAGAGTCGGCGGCATAAAAAAAGAGCCAGCAATGACAGAGGATGAGCGGTACTACCAAGAACTTCTAAACAGACAGGATGAATCAGAAGGCGACATTATTTGAAGCAAAAAGGTTAATGGCGAATTCCAAAGACGAGACTGTCTCAGTCAGTCGCCATTTCCTTGGAAGCGTAATTAAAGCCCTTTCGATAGAGCCAGAAGAAGAAGAAGAGACCCAACAGCAGGGTATGAATGTAGAAGAACAAAAGAATTTTTCACGATTAAAAAATAAACAGTTATGAAATTCGCAATTGAGCATCTAAGAGCACAAATTGAACACCAGACTTATATGGCGATGAAGTTTGAAAAAGCGGGCAACTCGCTGGCACAAGAAGAGTGCCTGCAACGTGTTAAAGAATTCAAACTTCTTTTGGAATTTGCTAATAATTATCATCCCCATGTCAAAGAGGAAGCCGTCGTTTAATGAATGGCTGCTTGAGTTCATTGACATCTGTACCGTCAAAGGGTATTTTGCCAATTCCGCTCGACTAAACATTACCAATGATTCGATCATAGGAATATCAGAGAAATTTCAAGCAGCCAGACAGCCAATTATTATGTGGAAATTGTTTTATGATTTGAACATGAGTGCAGAAGAGACAGTAGATTATATTTGCGAAGTTGACAAGCTGGCTCCGAAGAATTATAAGTACGAATCGGTAAAATGAGAGTCAACGCCTTAGCAGATAATTATTACCGCCTTCCCGAAGCCCTCTATTCTGAGTGCGAGAAGGTGGTAAAAATCGTTCACCGCTCAAACTTAAAGATTGACGATGTGATTATCTTTGAATGTCCAAGAAACCTCAGCCCGATGGATGCTGGATTAATGAAGGGAACGGTAGCAAGACAGCTTAACAAGCTCGGCATTGTCAACCCTGTTCTCTTACTCGCTTCTGGAATGAGCCTTCGTGTAATGACAGCAGAAGAATTAAAGAACTGTATGATTGAAGGAATTATGGAAGGCGAGGATGTTCAGCTTCCTAAAATCTCGGAATTTGCCGAAGAGTATCGCGATGCCAATATTCTTATCGGTATGGAGGGCGAGAAGATTCCTCAAAGCGGCGTTGATGCGCTCAAGAAGATAATAACGGAAGCAGAAAGTAAACCTAAAATCTTAAAGCCATAATGGATAGCTTGTCGCTGTTTCTAATATATTTCTTATATGGGAGTGCTATGATGTATCTCGGCAGAAGATACGAAAGAAAAAAGTTTGAGGGTTCGCCTTCATTATTAGAATCTATAACTGAATTAATTCACAAATCAACTGAGGAAATACTTATGACACTTGACGATTTAAAACTAAAGGTAGATGCTGAATCTACTGTTGAAGCTTCCGCTATCACACTTTTACAGGAATTATCTGCAAAATTGACAGCAGCAGCAAGTGACCCTGTAAAGGTTCAAGCTATTGCTGACGAATTGTCGCAAAATTCTGCGGCACTTGCAGCGGCAATCACAGCGAATACCCCTGCATAAATTAATCAATGGGCGGACTGTAAAAAGTTCGCTCATTATTCTTTTTACAAAAAAAACATGACTTGGCTTGAATTCTTAAATCGTTTTATCTTGCAGTGGTTTTTCATTCGACTATTTCGAGTTGCTGACACCGAAAGACCTAACGAACAGAACCTTAGACTTGGCGGGTGGATTGAACCGCTTTCAGGATGGGATGATGATTATAAGTGGCATGGTAGATTTATGTTCGGCAAAAAGATAGCATGACTATATTTAAGAAGAGAAAACGTCGGCAAGAACGTAAGAAGAGAGTTCTTAACGCCTTTCTGACAGATATGGGAAAGAAGCGGATGATTGCTTTAGCACAAGCAGAAGGGCTGTTGCCTATCGCCGCCACCGTATATAAATCCGAAGGAAGGTTGAAGCTCAATGTTCCGCGAATTCAAATCACAGGAAGCGTTGAGAGCCGAAAAACAGGCAAGAGTGTACCGAGTCGTTTCCAGTCTCAGGAATCGTCGAGAAGAATTCTCTTGTCCTTGCGCCGTCTCGACAGGAAAACGTTAAGAGAATATTTGAAGAGTATAGCATGAACAGCACTTCAACCTGCATTGTTGGTATAGCTGAAAATGGAAAGGTGTATATCGGAAGCGACAGCGCAAGTGGCGATTTTTCAAAAGGAACGAAAACTGTTTCTACGATGAAGAAAAGTTTCATTGTTAAAAACAATAAAGCAGAAATCGGCATTGGCTATACAACTTCATGGCGAATGGGGCAATTACTGGAACATCAATTCCATCCTCCCGCTCATCTTGAACCTTTAGATGTAATGCAGTATATGGTGAAGGAGTTTGTCCCAGCAGTCAAAAAATTGTTTGAAGCGGAATGGCATGGGAAAAGAGTAGAAGATGATAATTGGGGAGGCACTTTCTTGGTTGGCTATCTCGGAAGAATCTTAACGATAGATTCGGACTTCCAGGTGAATGAGAACGCCGATAGTTTCGATTCTTGCGGATGTGGTAAATATTGGGCAATGGGTTCATTATTCTCAACTATGGACTTGCCGCCATTAAGAAGGTTACAGATAGCTCTTGAAGCGGCGACGCATTACTCAGCATTCGTATTGCCACCCTTTAACTTTATTGAGATACAACAAATAGCTGCCGAGGTATCAAAAAATGGCTGATTATTATACTATCAAATCCAATGCCCAGCTCCGAGTGGTTAGAGACCAGCTCGGTTTTTCAGTTGAATACATGAATCCGAATACAACGCAGTGGGTAAAGTTTACAACCGTAATGAACCCAGAGCACGCACTTAGAATTTGCTCTGAAATCGGTATAGCTGTTCAAGACATTCCGAAAGCTAAATATGAGATCGAGAATTTTGACCCACCGACAAAAGTAAAAAAGCATCCGATGGATAGGTTTGAATATGGAGACTAAAATGGATAATTTAATAGATCTAAAATTCCAAAGAGATTTCAAGATTTGCATGGAGCAGTATGCTAAGGATTTTTTCCTTCTGCATATCTCTGCGATTGAGCCAGAAGAAATATCTAAAGAGGCTGTATTATTCATCACCTTGCCAGAAAATGTTTCGGTTCTTAAAAACGACTTGACTAAATTGAAGAATAATTGCAGAGAAGTCCTTTCAGAGAATGGGATTACTAATAAAATTGTCTTAATGCCGTTCGGGACAAAATTAGAAATCAAGGAGCCGGAATGAGAATGCAAATAACCGAGAAGATAAAAATGGAGCTATCCGATGATGCTCTGATAAATTTGGGTGATGAAATCATATGGTTAATGAACGCCAAATGGCATCAGCGACTTTTAAGAAAACTCCGCAATAAATCACTTAGATTTTGGAGAAGAATGACACATGGGATTTATAAAGCTAAGAGATTTATACTGTGATATACAACAGAGTTGACGGTGCATTCTTGCGCGATTCTATAATTGAAATTTGCGCGAATCACGGTTTTTCTTTTAACGAAATAGCTTTGACGAAGTTCAACGATGACGCCGAAGCTACGATAAAAGGAGCGTTGACTGATGCAAAGTCTGATAACGCTATTGTTCTAACCGACCGCTTGCGTGCTCTCGAAATTGAAATAGCAAACTGTGATAAGTCAGATTACGAATGGTATTCGCTCAATGCTTCTGCTAACCACGAATCTATCTTGCTTGTCATAAATTTCAATGGCTAATTATCGGTTTAATCATGCTGGGCAATGTATCGAATCGCTTGAAGAAATCAAAACTGAGCAACTTGCAATCGGCTTCTACATTGCAGAGATTTCAAGAAAGCATATCCTTGAAGGACATCCACCGACTCGCGCAGAAGTATGGGAATGGGCACAAGAAGAAGCACGGGAGCTCTATAAAGTTATTGAAGCACGAATAGAAAATGTATTATAAAGGTGAAGAACTAAAATGGCAACAGAAGACGGTCGAACAAGAAGCTCTCGAAAATAAGGATGGCAAGAGGTTCGCCGAAGTCGGCTGGATGACAACGGGTAAATATTCGCGTCCTTGTGTTTATGCTCGAGTCAATGCTGTCCAGGGCGACATTAACACTTCGCCTCACCGTCATTGGGATGGACAAGATGAGAAGATGATTCTCACAGCTAAAAAGACTTGTGAGGATATTTTACGTGAAGCTGAACGACGCGAAACAGTCATACCACAAAAAGAAGAAAGGGAGGTGCATTATCGCTGACATTATAGCAAGAAGAACGAGCAACATGGTACAGATTGAACTCATAGACAAAGATAATCACAAAATCACTTTCCATGCAACTGATGGCGACGTGGTCAAAATAACGAACGGGAAAGATTCCTTCGAACCCTCTTTCTCGCGGGCAGAAGTATTATCGGAGAAGTGGGAGCCGAAATCAATAAATCCTTGCTTCTCAGATTATTTCATAATTACAGATAAAAATATAATTGAAAAAGGGTTTTTTACCTTTGCTATGCTTGATGGTATTAGAAACTATTTTAATACAAAAGGATATTCTATTTATCATTTGATGCAGAAAAATAGTTTGAGACTTGCCATT
>PLXB01000428.1 GCA_003151215.1 Ignavibacteriota bacterium | reverse complement strand
TATTAATTACTTGAGAAGAATGCCCCCCCCCCTATGATTTTATTTGCGTTAGAGGTATTGGAGATGATACGGCTCTGCTTAAGCGCGTTGGGAAATACAGAATTGTTTTTCATAAATAATGCACGGAAATATGAAGAAATAGATCCACATGGTCAGAGGGCAAACTCGGGAGGGAATTTTAAAACATATCCTTCAGTAAAAACTTCCGGATTTGTCATGGCCTTAATACAAACCTACGACATTATAACCCGATTTCCTAATAAAAGTAGCACTTTTTTTAAAATAGTTTGATATATGGCGAATGCTGAGAGAGAAGGCGATTATTTTTATGTTAACAACTTATTATTTCCCCGAATCCGGCGCCGTGACCTTCGGTGCCGGCGGCGCTGTTTGCACCGGCGAATATTTTGCAATATAATCGGCATACTTAAAACTTGCTAATTTCTGCACGATCTGATTTTGGATCGCTTTGTAATTTGCTGCGCCTCTTCCGAAATTCTGCATGGTGATGAAGTAAGATGCAAGCTGCCCGTCCTGCGTGGAGACAAATCCTGCAAGCGCCGTTACTCCGTTCAGCGTGCCGGTTTTGCTTCTGGCATTGAATTGCGCAGGGGAGCCGATCATCCTTCCGCGCGTCGTGCCATCCACTCCGGCGATAGACATCGTCGAGATGAAATCATTATACATCGTCGGGCGTATGCGAATGCCATGCAGAAGATCGATGACGGCATTGGCAGAGGTCTGATTCGTTCGCGAAAGTCCGGAGCCATCGTAGCAGACGCCATTTACACAATGGATGACGTTCAGCCATGATTTAATGAGTTTCCTCGAGCGTTCGGCAGGATTGGATGCGGTGACATCGGAGATCGAAGAAAGTTTGCGGAACATGGATTCAGCCAGAAAATTATCGCTGCGTTTATTTGTAACCTTCAAGAGGTCAAGAAGCGAGGTCTGCTTATTGGCAAGCGTTGTGAATTGCGTTACTCCCAAAAGCGGTTTACCCGTTCGCGCAGTACCGGTAACCCGTATTCCGTTCTGCTCCAATCTCCATTTCAGAAGCGCCGCCATTGCAAGAGGCACATTTTTGATCGGAATGTTATACACGCGTGTCGCATGAGCCGGAATCACTCCGCTGATGGAAATGATCTGTGTCTGATCGTTGATGCCTCCCGTCGAACTGACATGAAGAGTATAAACCGATCTCGTATGTTTTGTAATGATCCGGTATCGCGCATGACGCCCCTTACCGATCCGAACACGCCGTTTTGAGACTCGCATCGGCGCGCTGGTGCCGCCATGATTTATGACGCGAAGATTAGTAAGCGGCGGACTGACCGTTACATGCGCTCCGCTGCCTTTGCGTTCGCCGCCGGTGACGCGGACGGAAATCACATTGCGGTCAATAAAAAAATTCGGCGATGAAGAAAGAAATCCCGGCTCAGTTTCTTCATCGGCAAGATCGGTATTGATCTCATCTGTTGAATCGGTATCTTCAGTAGTAGAATCGACTGGAATTATTTGTTCAGGCAAAAGAGAGTCGCCGGAATTGACTGTAGGAATCGCCGTATGCTCGGCAAAATATTTTTTAGCGTCGGGGGTGAGAATTTCATCTTCAGATAAATCACTGATAATATCACCTTCGATCTGTGTGACGTTAAATGCCTTCAATCCGGCAGCAAGCTGATCAAAATCCTGTACCCGAAGCGTCGGATCGCCGCTGGGCCGCAAATAAATATTGCCGATCACCGCATTTCCCTCTACTCGTGCAGGCGTGATGAGATCGAGCTTTGTGGTAAACATATAGTTCGAACCAAGCGCCCAGAGCGTTGCCGACGTCGTAAAAAGTTTTTCGACCGATGCCGGAAGAACGGGCAAAGTCGGATTGACGGCATAGATCGGATGCAGAGAATTATCCGGTTCGTAAAAGACGACTTTGCAGCTTGGAGTCATCCTTTTGTATTTCGTATTCGGCAATATATCGGCAAGCTCATTTCGGAGCCCATTGAGCGCAATAGCCGTATCGCCGGAAAAACCCGTGAAGGTTATATTGTATGGCGTATGAGAAGAGTCCGGAGGTGGTATTTGGCCGTACGCAGAGTATGCGCAGCAAAGGAAAAGAAAACACAACAATCTTTTTTTCATCATCTGCCGATGTATAACGATAGAGAATCCTTCTGGGTTGCGTAACGCCTCACGCAATCAAAATCAGATCAAACCCAAAATTATTCATTATGTTTGCAAATAAGAGTTCGCGCTGCTGACTATTAGCGCAAGCGAATAATACTATTCCATGAACGTCGAAGAATTACGCACATATTGCCTTGAACTCCCCCATGCCACTGAAGATATCAAGTGGGGCAATGATCTGTGCTTTTGTATCGGCGATAAAATGTTTGCAACGACGAGCCTCAATCCGACCTCGGGATTCAATTGCTCCTTCAAATGCACTCCCGAAAAATATTCCGAGCTCATTGAACGCGATGGAATTATCAGCGCACCTTATACCGGGCGCTTCGGTTGGGTCTGTATCAAGAAGAAAAATGCTCTCTCCTCAGTAGAATTAAAACAATATATTAAGGACTCTTATGAAGCCGTCAAAGAAGGCTTACCTGCAAAATTGCAAAATGAATTGAAGTAGGAGCTCCCGCCCTTATTCCGAAAATTCCAAATAGGATATCCATTAAAAAAGTATAAAACTTTTCTTATAATACCGCAATATAACCGAAATATATTAAGAAATTTACAAAAAACCTACTAGTAGAGGGAACCAGTATACCGTTCTTTCTTGTATTAGAAATTGTATCACTATTCTTTAGGAACTTCTGCCACAGAAGCTCTTCTAAGTATTCATATCCTCAATGAATTTATCCTAAGGAATATTATCAGTGTTAACTATATAATTATTTAAAAACCATGAAAAAGTCAATTACTCTTTTCAGCCTCTTGGCTGTATTTATTCTCTTATCAAGTAATACGTTCGCTCAATCGGGAAATTCGATGGCAAACGGTCAGTTTTCTTTACAAGGAATGCTCACAAATGCGACCGGTACTCCGATCGCAGACGGGCAGCATTCATTAACAGCAAATGTCTATTCTTCTGGGGGACAAGTTGTATTCACAGAAACAGATAATATCACGACGTCGAAAGGTTTGTTCTCAACGATGATCGGTGCAAATGGAACCGGCGGGGCCAAATTGAACGTCACACCGGGCGGCAATTATCAACTAGGAGTTTCAGTTGACGGCGGCACAGAACTTTCGCCGAAGATCTCGCTGGCAAGCGCATTAAGTGCTCTTACTGCTAATCTGGCAGCCAATGCCGATTCAGTAGGCGGATTTACTGTCGCTACAAGCGGTAGTGCAAAAGCGAATACACTTCTTGTGCTCAATGATGCCGGAAAGATCGATTCATCTGTTCTTTCAGGCGGCTTGGTCACGAGCATTAATGGCATGACCGGACCGGTCAATATTCTGGGCGGCGGAAATTTAGGAGTTACGACAAATGGCAATACCGTTAATTTATCGTTCACCGGAAGCGGCGGCGGGTTGAATCTGCCATTCTCACAGACACTGAATTTAGCAACAGGCACTGGATTTAGCCTTACGAACTCATTGGCAGGATCGGCAGCTACGTTCGCAAATACGGGACTTGGTGCTGCATTAAATGCAACGTCGATGACAGGTTCTGCGATCAGCGCATCATCGGCAGGTTCGCTTACGGGTGCTGCGACTATTGACATTGCAAATTCAGGCGGAACGGCCCTAAATGCAGTTTCGACAACTGGAACCGGCGCAGTTGTCACATTGAAGAATCTATCTTCGAATGCATCGGCTCAATTATTATCAGCTGCAAATTCCACGGGATCGAATGTTCTTGATGTTCTTGCTAACGGACAGACGACTATCAATTCGAGCGTATCGAATGCGCTCAATGTTACCAGTTCAGCAGGAACAGCGATCAGTGCCACCGGCACCGCAGCATCGGATGCAGTCCTTAAGTTGCAGAATATGTCTTCAAGCACAAGCGCAAATCTTGTAACGGCGCTGAATTCGACAGGTGGTACAGCGCTCAGCGTTGCCGGTAACGGACAGACGACCATTAACTCTACGGTCAGCAATGCATTGAATGTGACCAGTTCAGCCGGCACGGCGATCAACGCTACCGGAACTGCATCTTCCGATGCCATTCTGAAAGTGCAGAATATGTCCGCAAGTTCCGGAGCCAACCTTGTATCAGCATTGAACTCGACTGGAACAGCAGTACTTACCGTTGCCGGTAATGGACAGACAACCATTAATTCTGCATCAGGCGATGCATTGAGCATTACATCTGCTGCTGGAGCAAACGCTCTTTCATTAAATGGCGGATTAAAAATCACCGGCGGTGCAGCAGGTACCGGAACCATCAATTCCGGATCACTCACCACAACCATTACGAATGCTCTTGCAAAAACAAATTCCATTATTCTCGTAACAGTCAGTGGTGCTGCAGCTGCAGTGGCAGTCCCCGTTCAGGTTTCATCTCAGGCAAACGGTTCGTTCGTTGTATCGGCGATCACTAGTTTGCTCGGACTTACAGGGAACGTGAATTTCTCCTATCTGATCATCAACCAATAATCGGTTGAATATAAGGAGTAACAACATGAAAAAACTATTTATTTATTTTACCTGCATTCTCNNATTCTCGCATTCGAAGTTCTATACTTGCAAACTTCATTGGCGCAGGTCATGCTTCAAAAGGCAGTCATCAGTAATGGCGGCGGCGTTGCCACTAACGGTACGACCAACGGAGAATTTGTCGTCGGTCAAACGGCAACAGGGACGTCTTCGAACGCTCAAATGACGGGACAATTCGGATTCTTTGCGACTCCGAATGCAGTCAATTCGGTCGCAACTCAGGGAGCCGGAGGCATCAGTTCGCTTGGGATAATTCCGAACCCCGCTTCTGATGAAGTAAGCATTAATGTAACGCTTGCAAATGCCGACAACATTGACCTGATTCTCTATGATGCTTCGGGACATCTTATTTCAACGATATTCTCGGGCAAAAAAGAAGCGGGCAGTTTCACGCAGCGTTTCGAAGTGAGATCACTTGCAAGCGGCGCCTACTTTGTCGCCGCACGGATACCGGGAGCACTTTTACAAACCAAACTTAATGTGGTTAAGTAAAAACTCACAATACCGTGATAACAGCATAAAGGGCGGCCTAATCACCGCCCTTTATTATTGTAAAGAATGAAGTTGACGGACTAAATCTTAAATAAGGAGTCTAAGTTTGAGTATTTTTGTCATTAATTATATACATCTATCATATGGCAAAAAAATACTGGCTCTTAAAATCAGAATCTTCAGCATACTCGATCGACGAATTAAAGCGAGATGGCAAGACAGAGTGGACAGGCGTACGGAATTACCAGGCGCGGAATACCATGCGTGACCTGATGCAAAAAGGCGACCTTGCATTCTATTATCATTCGGGTGATGAAACAGCGATCGTCGGAACCTGTGAGATCACAAGCGATGCAATTCCTGATAAAACCGCCTGGGATGCGAAGGGTCATTATTTCGATCCGAAATCCTCTCCGGCGAATCCTATCTGGTTCTGCCGCGAAGTGAAATTTAAACAGAAATTGAAAGAGCCGATGTCATTGGGTGATCTCCGTAATATAAAAGGCCTAGAGAAAATGGTACTTCTTCAAAAAGGCTCACGCCTATCTGTTCAGCCTGTATCCGAGAAGGAGTGGGAGATCATTATGAAGACAGCGAAATAATTTACATCTTCCTCATCTTCGCAATAACATGTTTCATATCTTCAGGCAATTCCGTCGTCCACTCCATAAGCTCACCGGTGTTTGGATGGTGAAGCCGTAACGTTTTTGCATGAAGTGCCTGGCGCGGCATTAACTCAAGAAGATTATCAACGAATTGTTTGAACTTCGGAACATCGTGGCGGACAACCATCATCGCTCTTCCGCCATATGTTACATCTCCGAAGACCGGATGACCGATATGCTGCATGTGAACACGGATCTGATGCGTCCGTCCTGTTTGCAATTTGAGTTCGATAAGTGAAAATCCGCGAAACTCGTCTACGACGAAATATTCTGTGATCGCAAGTTTACCTCCCTCTGAAACGACTGCAAATTTCTTTCGATCTTTCAAATGTCTGCCGATCTGCGTTTCTATCTTCCCGAAACGCTGTTTTGGATTCCCCCAGCAAATTGCATGATAGACACGATGCGCCGAATGATTAAAAAATTGTTTTGCCAAGACGCGATGCGCATGTGCATTCTTGGCAACAACGATCAAACCTGAAGTATCTTTATCAAGACGATGAACGATACCCGGTCGCTCGGGATCTTCGGAGGCATCGGCAAGATTATCGATATGATGGAGCAATGCATTTACCAGCGTTCCGGAATTCGTGCCAAGCGTCGGGTGGACGATCATTCCTGCAGGCTTATTGATGACGATCATCTCGCTATCTTCGAATGCTATTTCAAGAGCAATATCTTCTGCCTGAGCTTTCATACGTCTTGATTTCGGAACGCGAAGTTCGATCTCATCAAGACCTTTTACTTTGTACGAACCTCGCATTAGTACTTCCCTATTGACCGATATCGCGCCTGCAGCAAGCGCTTCCTGAACCTTGCTGCGCGAAGTATTTGCGATCATTCGAGCAAGATATTGATCGATGCGTTGCGGCGATTCGCCTTTGGGTACGGTGAGTGTTATGATGCGATGAGAGCCTTCGGCTTCTATCACTTCAATTTCATCGTCTAATACGATTTCCTCTTGGTCTGACATGGAATCTGATGATCAAGGACTACAACAAAATTCCACGTAATGTCATTGCGAGGCGGACTTTAGTTTGAGGCAACAATATTAACTTTGAAATTTATAGGCTAATAAATATTTTAGACTGCCACGTCGTTCGCAAGCGAACTCCTCACAATGACAAACTTAGAATATACAGATGCATACCGAGGAGGATAAAATTAACTCGGACTCGGGATACTTGGCNNCATTAAAGTCAAAAGCACAACGCCGATGCTGACGCAGGAATCGGCAACGTTAAAAACGGGCCACCAGTTTTTCTTATAGCCGAAATCGAGAAAGTCAACAACGTGTCCATAAAAAAGAGATTCTTCGCCATACAACACACCGTAAAAACAGCGGTCAATAAGATTACCGATAGCCCCGCCCATGATCATGGCAAGAGCGATAAGCTCCCATTTCGGCAGACGAAAACGGTTGCGCTTGATATAAATAAAAATGCCGATGGAAGCAATCACAGAAAATATTGAAAAGAATATTTTCATTCCCGGAATCTGAATTCCGAAAGCAATGCCGGGATTCTCAACATACGTAATGCGGAAAATATCATCGATGAAAGGACGCGAACTTCCGTACGGTAGACCTTGAATCGATAGAAACGGTATGCCTTTGATCAGAAGCTTCGTGATCTGATCAAAGACGACAATGAAAGTAGTGATAGAAAGGAGCTGCCCGAGCGATGGGCGTCTCTCGCCGGATGACATAGGTTGCTTAAGAAATTTTATTCTACAACTTCTTCAGGTGCGACATATGCTGCCTCTGATGAAGAAGAAACAAATGTTTTCTTCTGCGTCTTATTCTTGCATAGCACATGCTTCTGAGTGATCGGTACTGCATAAAGACGCTGCTTCTCGATCAGTTCGCCGCAGATAACGCAGATGCCATACGTGCCGCGCTGAATTCGCTCATCGGCTTCATCGAGCTTTTTGATATAATCGCTGGTGCGCTGAGCCTGGAGGAAATGTTTCTCCCGCTCCATTGCATCACTTCCCTGTTCGGCAGTATGCAGGGCGAACGACTGATTCTCACCATCGAATTCACCGGAAGTATCCATGAGCTGCTGGGAAATAATATCAAATTCTTCGCTTGCTTCTGCGCGCTGCTCGGAAATAACTTTCTTAAACATATCCAGATCCTTCGCGCTGTAACGAAACTTCGAGTTTGCAACGATATCTCCGTCGTTAGCGGTAAGCTGCATTGGGGCTAAATTCTTTTTTGTACTCGTGGATTTTTCTTGCACTGGTGCTTTTGTTGACTTTTGAGTTGATTTAGTATTCGTTGATACAGATATTTTCTTTGTACTTTTTTTCTTGCTGACAAGAGTTTTTACGGCTTTTTTCTGAGCCGGTTTCGGAGCAGCTTTCTTCGCAGCGGGTTTGGGCGCCGGTTTGGATTTCTTGCTGATCTTCGTCTTAGGCTTTGCTGTTTTCTTCGTGCTTTTTGCCATAAAAACTCGTAACGTTAATGATTAGAGTATATATCGGAAATTGAGTAACGGCGTTCAACAAAGTTCGCTCGGAAATGCTCCCCGATTTCTTGAATTATGAATGCAGAGTTGACATCAGAGAAGTTTATTCCTGTTTTAACAGCCTCACACGTGCCTTTTCTTCTCCGATCTCCACTTCTGTTTCATCTGTTTCATTGGTAAGTCCATCGGTATACAGCTTGATCTCCGTGGCAAGCGTTTCTTGCTGAATGTATGCTTTATATGCATTGAGAACTCCGCCCAATGCCGGACTAAAATTCTTTATCCCGATAACGATCCTATCAGTCACTTCAAAGCCGGAATCCTTTCGCAGATTCTGAATCCGATTGACAAACTCTCTCGCAATACCTTCACTGATAAGAACAGGTGAAAGCGAAGTATCCAAAGCAACCGTCACTCCCCCTTCGCTTGAAACCAACCAGCCTTCGACATCTTCGGCAACGATCTCGATCTCGCCACGCTCGATGCGAACATCGTTCCCTTCAACCGGAACATCTATATAGCCTTGCTGTTCGAACGCGCGAATTTCATCATCGGTCATTTTTGCTATGCGAGCCGAAGCAGTTTTCATGTGCTTGCCAAGCTTTGCTCCGAGCAATTTGAAATTCGCTTTTGCCTTGCGTTTGATCACATCGGAATCACCGAACTCAATATGCTCGACACGCTTTACATTCACTTCATCGAGAATGATCTCTTCGACTTTACGAAGCTCTTCAATATCTTTACGATTTGCCGATGGGATAAGCAAGCGCTCAAGCGGTTGACGTACTTTTATTTTGGCACGTTCACGCATTTGTCTGACAAGTGAAGAAACGATCTGCGCTTTATGCATTCGTTTTTCAAGTGCGGTGTCAATCACGGTTTCGTCGGCTTTCGGATATAGTTCAAGATGAACTGAATCAGTATTCGGTTGAAGCGATAGAAATAATTTATCTGCCAGAAATGGCGCAACCGGAGCCATCAATTTGCTGATCGTTAAGAGACATTCATGCAGTGTTTCGTACGCTGCCTGTTTATCTGCGTTCATCTCCCCTTTCCAGAAACGGCGGCGGGAGCGGCGCACGTACCAGTTC
>PLXB01000496.1 GCA_003151215.1 Ignavibacteriota bacterium | reverse complement strand
TTTCTCCTCGAGTCCCGCCCAAAAATGGATCAGAAGTTCAGCTTCGCTGACAAATGATTTATATTTGATCTGCATGTCATCGTGGTCGGTAGTTTTTTCCGAATCAGTGGCATCAAGAAAGAGGGCCGCACCTTTTTTTGATTCAGGGATATTTATACCAATACAGACAATCTGGCCGAGCAGAGGATTTAATGCACCAAATCGTTTTTGATTTTCGATCTCCTCTTCCGTCTTGCAGCTGCGAAGTAAATATTCTTTCTGAACATCATCGAACGATTCATCGAAAGGAAGCGGTACAGTTTCAATGTCGAAAACCAATGATTGCATGGGGATAATTTTGAGTTATGAGTATTGAATGATGGGTTTAGAACAAATTGAAAACCAAAAAATTCAAAACTCGTTACTCAAAACTACTTATTATCGATGACACCCCAGACTTTTCCGGCTTTCACTTCATCGAATGCAGCAGGAGTTTGTCCGATATGGCGTGGTACAAGGTGTTTTTCTTTGGGCAAAAAAACCGTCTCGGGAAGAATAATTCTTTCCGAAGTATCAATCATACTGCCCGTACGCCTGATAAGTTGATACTTTATCTTGCTATATTTGTCTTTACCGATATTTTCGTACATCACTTCTAAAAATTGTTTTCCGTCTTTCGGATCGGATTTATAGGTCGTGATCACAATATCTTTTGTTTCAACCCAAATCTCGTCATCAGCTGACTTTTTACAGCCACCGATGCCGGTAAGTATGATACAAATGATAGCAGCACGTATTGTTAGGGGATATACTTGTGTATTCATAATGATAGAAGTATGTATGAAAACATGTGAATATACGAAAAGAAACGATACTTGGCTTTAAATCTTAGTGATGGAACGCTCGCTTCTCGATTAGTCGTTACCTTATACAATGTTTAATTTTTCCGATCATGAATTCGCTTCTCCGGTAAGGAGGCGCACGATTGCTATTTTAGTAGGTATTGTTTTTGCCGGATTTATCTTTCGTTTTGTACAATTGCAGCTTTGGGAAGGTTCCGAGCTTCGCGGAGCGGCAAGTGCACAAGGTATTAAACGCATCGAGCGGATTCCCGTTCGCGGAGCGCTTTACGATAGGAAGGGCAGAGTCGTTGCGGCAAGTATTCCGTCCTATAGCGTCATTATTACCCCGCAGGATTTTAATCCGTATCGCAGGACGTCTCTTCCTCTTCTTGCAAAAATTCTCGGAGTCGATACGCAATATGTTATTAATAAGCTGAATCAATCAGGTTCATTCACCAGGTTCCAGCCTGTTAAAATAGCCAGCGATGCCGATGCAAAAATTATCGCCGCCATTGAAGAGCATCATGAGGATTTGCCCGGAGTAGATATTTCCTTCGAGTCAAAGAGGCAGTATATTGCCCCTGTTCGTGCATCACATTTGCTCGGATATACGAAAGAAATTTCCGAAGCGATGCTTGATCGAGTGAGCGAAACCGATGACAGCGATTATTATAATCCCGGCGATCTTGTCGGAACATCAGGGCTTGAATATAATCACGAAAAGGATCTTCGAGGCGTCAAAGGATATGAATTCGTCGCCGTCGATTCACGCGGTCAGCGGCAGGCGCGTTTCAAAGAAGGCAAAGCAGATATTAATGCCGTTGATGGCGACGCCATTCAGCTTGGTATGGATATAGATTTGCAACTGTATGCCGAACAATTACTGGCGATCTCCGGCCAAAGCGGCGCCGTCGTTGCGCTGGATCCGAATAACGGAGAGATACTCACCCTTGCAAGCAAACCCGATTACGATCTTGATATCTTCAGCGGAAAAACATCGAAAGCCGAATATCAATCCGTCATGCTCGATCCGCTGAAACCGCTATTCAACCGTGCAACGCAGACAACGTATCCGCCAGGCTCAACATGGAAATTGCTCATGGCAGCGGCATGTATGCAGTCAAAAACAATTCCGTTGAATTTTACGCTTAGTTGTCCCGGCTCATTTACGTATGGTGATCACACGTTCAATGACGATGCCGTACACGGTATTGTGAATATACATAAATCAATTGTCGCTTCCTGCGATGTATTTTATTACCGAATGGTCTTGATGCTTGGCATCGATACGATGTATCATTATGCCAGAATGCTTGGTTTCGATTCGGCAACGGGGGCTGATATCGGTTACGAAGGCAACGGCAGAATTCCGAATACGAGGCGCATGAATAAATGGTATCCCAAAGGCTGGACAAAAGGTTATACTGTCAGTCAGGGTATCGGGCAGGGCGAGATCGGTGTTACGCCGATGCAGCAGGCAGCCTATGCAGCATGTTGGGCGAATCACGGAGTGTGGGTACAGCCGCATGCAGCCCGAAGCATTTATAATACGCGAACAGGAAAGTGGGATACGGTTGCCTATAAAGCGCATAAGGTAGCGCTTTCCGATACTGTTATTGAAACTGTTCGCAATGCAATGTGGGGTGTGACGCATGAGCCGGGCGGTACGGCGCATAGCGCAGAAACTCCCGGCCCTCATGATTGCATGATCGCCGGCAAAACGGGAACGGCGCAAAATCCTCACGGCAAAGATCATGCCTGGTTCGTTTGCTTCGCCCCTTTCGACCATCCGAAAATAGCAATGTGCGTCTTAATTGAGAACGCAGGTTTCGGCGGTACCATTGCTGCGCCGATCGCACGAAAGCTTATCAAATATTATCTTTACGGCGATAGGGAAGATTCTCTTCCAAAAATCTTGCCGAATACTCCCGCGTATGAAAAACTTCGGGCAGAAAAATATTTGAAGAACCAGTCTGCTCCGACTGTGCCGAAACCAAAGCCATCTCCGAATGCATCGAAAGAAGCAGTCCTCGATGAAAAAAGAAAAGGGTAAGTGCGTAAGGAATTATTTATAACAGGTCGTAAAGTAATTTTGTATTTCATAATGATATAGTTTAGTAAATGAGGTTTATCGGAAGCCGATTTGCAGGATGCTTTGGCTGAGAATCAGAGATTTAATAAGAAGCATGGTGGCTAAAAAAGCATAAAAATAACGCTTGATCAAACTTCTGGATACAAATATACGAAATTAATTGCCCTTTGTCAAGGTGCCCATAGAAAAAAAATATAAAATAGCTAAATTTTAAGCATATTAAGCAAATATTTTTTTGAGTATTTTAATAAATTAGGCAAATATACGAAATCTTAGGTCTAAGGCTAAGGAAGAATGAAATTTACGTTTGGTGTTCCCTGATAATTGTCGTATGTTTGTGAGGGTATCTATGAGAAATCACGGGAAGCATTGCAAAATTATAGTTTAGGAACACTTTTTTTTCACGTCGTTCATTAGCCCCATAACAATGAATACTAAAACAATTATCTTTCTTGGCATTGCTTTCATTCTCGGAGTTTTGATCGGGACTTTTTTTATAGCTCCATGGCTTCCTGGCGGGTCCGGACAATCCATTTCTAAATTGCAGCATCGTCCGGGACCGCCCGGACATGATACGGTACAGATCGAGCTGAATGTCCCTGCGAATGACAGTGCCTCAGTCACTTCTGCTCTGTATGGTACGAACTATAAAGCGGTTAGTATTTTTTGTAATTCGACAGGTCTGTATGTAAATCCGTCATATCCAGTTCCCCCACCCCTTACAAAATATTCTGCGCCCGGTTCTTATCATTCCTGCTCTGACCCATCGCGTTATAACTGGACTTTACCGCCGGGACATTATACTATTTATCCGCTTTATCAGCCAAGTGTACCGTGTCCGCCATTCGGCACAGGTCTTCCCCCTCCAACGGATACGTACCAGCAAGACCCGACAACAATGGGAAATGGAACTCAGACCGTTTCCGGTCATACCAATCCATGCAAGACAGACCTATACGATTTCTATACTGCCGGACCTTCACATGATGATACGCAGATCACGATTATGCTCGTGGAGCCTTAAGGACGGAATTTAATTTATTTGGTTGTTCTGGAAAGGCTTGAGAATATATTTCAAGTCTTTACTTCCAGCAGTGTTTGAACATCAACTGAATCGCGATATGAATTTTTATCTTTTATAAGAATATCAATAATTCCTTCGTTTATTAAATTCTTGAAAAATTCATTTTTTGCTCCAGAATTACTTATAGATTTATAATGGGAAAGAATCCGCTCCAGGCTTATTATAGTGTCTTTGTTTTGAGCTCCTAAGGAATAATACCTGATCTTAAATGCTTTGGCATGAAGTTGCTGAGATTTCTTGAATTCCTTTTCTTGATAATATATCTGAGCAAGGCTATACATGCTGTTAGCAGTATCAGGATGATTGTTACCTAATATTTTCAAGCATATTTCTAAAGCCATTGAATAATATTTTATTGAGAGTTCAACGTTTCCATAGCGTCTATACAAATACCCTAGGTTATTATAGCTAAATGCTATTTCTGGATGAAACACTCCGTATACCCTTTTATTAATCTCAATTGTTCGTTCTACAAGTGGGATAGCTTTCTCATATTCTTTCTTTGTGATTAAAATTGTTGCAAGATTATTGATGTCAGAAGCAGTTCCCGGATGGTCTTTCCCTAATAATTTTTCGTTCAGATGTAAAGCCTTTCTTGCATAAGATTCTGCTTCATCCAAATTATTTTGCGCAAAATAGTCGGCGGCAAGATTTGAGATAATACTTACTGTCTTTTTATGTTCTTCGCCTAAAATAGATTTGCAAATCGAGAGCGCATGGATGAATAACTTCTCCGCGCTTTCATACTTTCCTTGACTATAATGGAGCGTAGCGATGTTATCCAAAATATCAGAAGTTTTGATATCCTCATCGCCGAAATTTGCTTGATAAATATCAAGTGCATTTGCGAATATAGCTTCGGCTTCATCAAACTTGCCT
>PLXB01000187.1 GCA_003151215.1 Ignavibacteriota bacterium | reverse complement strand
TCGGGATTAGTCCAGATACAGGAAATTCTGAATCATGTCGAAGGAATTTCGATGGTCTATTTTAATAAAGGGGATGTCATGCGCCACCGTTTAGTACGCGAGATCATCGAAGCATATGAAAATTTCAATAATAAAGGCGTGCAGATGACCTTGACGACGAACGGCAGTTCGGAGGAAAAGAAGTAACGGAGAATGGATGTCTTCACGATAGGCTTCATTACGATAACGTGGGTCGATATTATCGATGTCCTCCTCGTATCGTTTCTCTTTTACAAGATCTATGTCGCTATGCGCGGCACGATAGCGGCTCAGGTTTTTCTTGGCTTAATGCTTGTTATCATCGGCTCGATCGTTGCCCGAGCCGTCGATATGAAAGCGCTCTCATGGATATTAAAAACCTTAACCGATATCTGGGTTATTGCGCTGATTGTACTGTTTCAGCCTGAACTTCGCAGGCTGCTGCTCTATCTCGGAAGAAATCCGATTGTCAAATTTTTTATTCGCACCGATGTCAATGAGTATGCCGATATACTTGTCAGAGCATTTGAGGAGTTACGTCTTCGCCATGAAGGAGCATTGATCATTATTATTCGTACAACGGACATAAAACTTTTCGTCGATACCGGTTTGCCGATCCACGCTCACATTTCGAAGGAGCTTTTAGTAACGATTTTTAATAAGCGAAGCCCGCTGCATGACGGTGCCGTAGTTGTCAAAGACCGTTATATTGAGGCGGCGCGATGTACACTGCCTCTTTCAGCCGTTGAATCGATCGGCGAAAAGATGCTCGGCACGAGGCATCGGGCTGCACTCGGTATTTCAGAGCAGGGAGATGTCGTTGCACTCGTGCTCTCAGAAGAAACAGGTGAATTTGCTTTTGCAAAATCAGGAAAGTTATCGCTCAATCTCACCAGCGATGAGCTTCGCGAAAAGATCGCATTGGCTATCACCGGACCGATAACTATGCCACCGCCCGAACTTCGGCTAACCGGAACGTCAAAAGACTATGCGCTGGAATCAAGAGAAGGAACCGACCGCTAAATTACGGATGAGAAATTAACGTAAGGAATCACGAATCACTATATAATTGTAAACTACCAACTTCGGTGCTTCACTCAGCCCAAAATAATTTTTCACACGAACGCTCTTCATTGCAGCAATTCCTTCGCTCGCGCGGTATCACCGATGAGAGAGTGCTTCGTGCGATGGGAAAAATTCCCCGCGAACAATTTTTAGAGAAAAATTTCGCTCGCCGCGCTTACGAAGATTCCGCTTTGCCTATTGGATCGGGCCAGACTATTTCGCAGCCTTTTACGGTTGCATATATGACAGAAGCTCTTCAAATAAAATCCGGCGAAAAAGTATTAGAGATCGGTACAGGATCGGGTTATCAAGCTGCTGTATTGGCAGAGATGGGATGCAAAGTATATACTATCGAACGCCACCTTCCGCTTTTATTGGCCGCACAGAAGCGCTTTTCCGCACTCGGGTACCATGATATTATTTCCCGAGCCGGAGACGGCTCACGCGGATGGGCGGAATATGCACCGTTCGATGCTATTATTGTCACTGCAGGAGCGCCCGATGTTCCTGAAACTCTGACGAAGCAATTGAATCCGAATGGCGGCAGGCTTATTGTTCCTGTGGGTTCGATCGATATTCAGCGTATGTACATGATAAGAAACGAGAATGGAAAACTTGAAGTCGATGAATTACCTGAGTTCAAATTTGTCCCGCTTGTAGGCAAAGAAGGTTGGCAGCAGGAAGAGCGCAATAGATGACAGAAAAGATCGAAGTCATTACGGGACCAACTGCCTCCGGCAAGACATCTCTTGCATTACAACGATTCATAGAGAATTCGAATGTAGAGATCGTCAATGCCGATGCATCACTTCTTTATCAGGGCTTTACCATAGGCACTGCTAAGCCTTCCCAAGAAATTCGTCTGCGCATCCCACATCATATTATTGACATTCTAAAACCTGAAGAGCAATGCAATGCCGCACGCTATTCGGTTTTAGCACGCGAGGCGATCAGGAAAATTGCTGCAAGCGGTAAAACTCCGGTCGTAGTCGGTGGCACAGGTTTTTATATTGATGCACTTTTTTTTGGCATTACGCAACTCGAAACTGAAGAAGAGAAATTGAAACAGGCACGTTCGAGAGTCGCTCAAGAAATGGAGGAATTCGGTTTTGGCAGAATGCACGAAAAATTGCAAGAGATCGACCCTGAACTCTATAAGCAAGTCGCACGCGAGCGCAATCCCCGAAGATTAGAACGTGGCTGGGAGTTCTACTATGCAACAGGAAAGCCGCTGGGCGAAGAGCGAAAAAAAAAACCCGATCCGTTTGAATTCGAACCCGTATTTACGGTGATAGAAGTCGAAAGGGAACTGCTTCAAAAAAAAATAATAAAACGAATTGATGTAATGCTTGCATCAGGATGGTTAAAAGAGGTCGAGCAGCTGCTGAGATCCGGTGTGACCCGTGATATGCCTGCAATGAACGCCATCGGATACAAGGAACTTGCCGAAGTTGTGGACGGAGAAAAAGAACTTGATGTTGCACGCGAAGAGATCATTATTCGAACACGCCAATACGCAAAGCGGCAAGTAACCTGGATAAAACGGTACATACAGTCATAAAGGATGTTTATCAGACTCAATTCCATAAAGATATTTGCTCATCATGGTGTCTATGATGAAGAAATTAACAATGGAAATAATTTTGAAATAGATATTGAAATTGAACTGCCTGATTCTTTTGGCGCTACAACGGACGCACTTGTAGATGTTCTTGACTATACAAAATTATATCAGCGGGTGGTCTCAATTTCGGAAAATCACAGATATAATTTACTCGAAGCATTTTCCTGCGATATTTGTATAAAAATATTAGAGACATTCTCAGTTGTACAGTATGTCGGAGTAAAACTGCGAAAGATGAATCCGCCAATGGGCGGCGAAGTAATGAGTGTAGAAGTGGAATTCANNAAAGAAGAGAGAATGCATAGGGCTTATATCGGTATCGGTACGAACATTGAGCCGCGATCCATGCGAATGCAGGAGGCATTCGGAGCATTGAGGCAATTCGGAATTATTGAAAAAAAAAGTTCTATTTATGAGACCGCTCCGTATGGATTTACCGAGCAGTCTGATTTTCTCAATGCCGTGGTGGTGCTGCAAACACAATTAGAACTTACTAATCTGCATAATACGCTTCGGCAATTGGAAAAAGATTTAGGACGCACGAATCGTCCCCGCTGGCATGAACGCGAGATCGATTTTGACATTTTATTTTATGATGATGTTGCTATGAATTCGTAGAATTTGATCGTGCCGCATCCGGAGTTACAGAATCGAAGTTTTGTTCTTGTGCCGATGAATGAGATCGCGCCGGATTTTATTCATCCGGTTTTCCAAAAAAATATTAGAAAGCTTCTGCAAGAATTAGCATTCGATAAAGAGAGCATTAAGCCTTTCATTGAAATATAATTCAGTCGTGAATAAAATGCCGGTAACAACCGATAGTATCTACGCTCTTTCCCGCTCGATGAAGCAGGAAGCGCCGCCTATCCGGTATATCGCGATCGAAGGACCTATCGGAGTCGGCAAATCCACGCTTGCCGATATGCTCGCTCATCACTTCCGCGCACGGCTTATTTTGGAACGCTATGAAGAGAATCCGTTTCTGCAAACATTTTATGATGACCGTCGCCGGATGGCATTTCAGACGCAGCTCTTCTTTTTGCTTTCGCGTTACCGCCAGCAGCAGGAGTTGATCCATACCGATCTCTTCTATGAAAGTTGTATCAGTGATTATCTCTTTGCCAAAGATCGGATCTTTGCCGAAGTGAACTTAACGCGCGACGAACTCAGGCTGTATGAAGAAGTTACTTCAGCCTTGGATAAAACCGTGCCGACACCCGATGTCGTGATCTATCTGCAGGGAAGTGTCAGCCTGTTGCAGCAAAATATCAAAAAACGCGGACGCAATTTCGAAAAAAATCTAAACCGCGAATACCTGGAACAGATCGTCAGCGCCTATAACGATTTCTTTTTTCATTATCGCGATACGCGATTGATCGTTGCAAGCTGCGATGATTTTGATTTCCTGAATAGACCGGAACATTTCCAAAGACTTGTGAGTACGATCCTGCGCAATTCATACCCGCCGATAGAATATCTTTCGACGGGAGAACCGTTTTTTGAGTTAACAGTTAACAGTTAATTGTTGACAGGTTTTTACATTTTACATTTTTAATTTCTGGCCGTGCTGCGTTTACTTCTCGAATTATTTGCTCTCTTCTTCGCCATCATGACGATCTATCGCCGTCTGATACAGCCGTTTATTCAAGGAATGAGCGGGCAGAAAAAAACCGGTAGAAATACAGAGCCTCCGCAAGGAATGAAATTTAATTCTTCACCTTCGAAGAAAAATATGAAGGCTGTCGATCCGAAGGAAATTCAGGATGCGGAATTTGAGGAAATAAAATAGGAGAGTAGGAGATGGTGACAATCATTTCCGATGTATTGCCGACAGGAAGGAGAAAAAATGAGCTATTTCTTTTTTATTAATTCTTCTAATTCAACTTTAAGTCCTTTTGCGATTTTTTCAAGAGAATCAATACTAACATTCACTTCTCCTCTTTCTAGTCGGCTTAAGTAATTATGACTTATTTTTGAGCGTACGGACAGTTTTTCCTGACTCCAGTCTTTAGCAAGCCTTAATGTCTTAATGTTATCCCCAATAATTTTTCTCGATGACATGTACAAATTTATGTATATTTGTACTAGAAGCTATCCATGTATCTGGATATGTATATAGATGGATATATTTCTGTGTATTTCTTTTCATTTATTTCCCAGTAAAATCATGCAAAATACCATTCGTTCTTTCAGAAAGACATTCGCATATTTGATGTTTGCGGCGCTCAGTGTATTTGCTTTGAGCAATTCGCTCTATGCACAGTGTACAGATTACCCCACATATGAGGGCTGTCTCATGACTAATGATTGTGATTGTCCGCCTGACAGCCATGGAGGTTGTGTATTCATGTGTGAATCGACGACGATTCCATCAACCTATTCATCTTGCTCAACATGTGGTGATACAGCAAAGCATTGTTTATATATTCACGTGCGTAATGAAGTCCCGAGTACGACAATAGCTATTGACCAAATAACTTTGGCAATATTTAAGGATGCTAATAGTACTGAATTTACTGTCTGTCATCCTGTAAAAAATTGGGGATTAACCAACCCTCCACCGGGCCCGGATTGGAATGTGATATGGCCTATGACACTAAATACATTTACTTATCACAATAGCCAGTGTACGACTTGGCCTTATGGAGTTGACGAAGAAGATGTCGTCTGTACTCCGCCTTCAGGTTCTTCCCCTAATTTCAAGATTACCCAATGTGATGAGTGGACTGTTCTTGTCTGTGGTGCAAGAAGTGTAAGTGTCACTTTACACTGGACAGATGGTAATACAAATACCTATGGACTTACACCTACAACGCTACCATGCCCTGATGCCGGAAGTACACATAGTTGGTGCAACTAAATTTTTGACAGAGACTGTAAAGGGAATCTTTACAGTCTCGATTATCTTATTATTTTATGGGAGGTTACATGCAGAAGTTTATTTTGACGTTTATTTTTATTGTTGCAGGCAGCTACGCATATGCCCAGATGCCGCGCTGGACGTCCGTTAAATTGCCGATGGATTCCTTAAAACCATACTCCATCATATTCGTCGATAGTTTGCATGGATATGTAGGAGGATATATATTAAGTGTTAATGATAATCCTAAAACATATTGGTTTGCTACATCCGATGGAGGGAAGAATTGGAATCAAATTATGGATACATTGATTGCCTCAGATCAGGGCGAAGAGGGTGTAATTTTTCATTATCCTAATCTTCTCTACCCCAATCTTCCAAATTCATATATGTATTTAGGTGATTCCGCAGGGTATGGTAGTACGAGACGGCTTATTCATTCAGGCGATGGCGGTATATCATGGGATCTAATCAATACTTGGTATCCAATAAACCCACCTTTAAACGATTATTATCTTCTTTGGGCTTATGCTGGGAATGTCGTTCTTGCTTTAAATGAAACTGATAAATCGATTTATNNGAAAACATTTCCGACTCTATGCCGCGATAGTATCTTTCATAAAGCAGTGTATCCCGGATATCCAAAGGATTCTACAATTGGGGCGGATGTTATAAGTTTTGACAACAGTGATCTTAACACATGGACTGTTGCTTTATATTTTACCGAATCAAGTCCAAAGGTTGCTATTCCGCTCGGTTTGCAGACACTTGTCAGTACGGATTTTGGTGCGCATTGGGAGTATCATAATACACCTATACCCGGAGAAGCCGATAGAAACAGGGTAAGTGGATACTTGCAGTATATTAAAGCTACACCGTATGTTTATTATTTTAACGATTTTAATATTGAGGGAGTAGGATCCCCTAATGATCTTTATGGTCGGTTAGGAATTAACTATCTTTATTCTTCGGATTACGGGAGAACGTGGGGGATGCAGTATGTTTATGGAAAACAGAGACGGGCATACGAAGCGGTGCGAAAAGATGAGATATGGATAACGGCAGCAGAAACAGATTCGCTGACGGAAAATGATTTAGCGTATAAAATATTGAAGACGAGAGATAATGGCGTTACTTGGGAGATAGATAGCACAACGCTTAGACTTGAAAATAAGCTCGATGGGCGGATAATCACCTTCAGCGATCCACGGCATGGTTGGATTGCTGCCTCTGACTGGCCGAGAACTTATATTTATCGGTATGATGAAAATGAACAACCTGTAAATGCAGTTAAAAGCAGCATAAATGCCATTGATGGCAATAACATTTATCCGAACCCTGCAAACAATGAAATAACGATTCGATCAAATAATAGCGATATTAATAGTATTGAGTTATTCGATATTCTCGGTCGCAAACAGACTTGTCCTTATGAAATAAATGGGATGGCTTCAGCACATATTACAACTGAAAGACTACGAGAAGGTTCTTATGTCGCACATATTATTAGCCGGCAAGGAAATTATACGATTCCTTTTATAGTGCAGCATTAATAAATATATTTCAAAAACTCCACTGGGCAGTCAGTCTTGCTTCGATCTGTCTTGTTGAACTTGAAATATTCGTATCGTAGGTTTGATCGGCGACGAAGCTATACCAGATCGAGCCATAGAGTCTCGGTCCTTTTATGGTTGTCTGATCGATCGTAATAATAAAAAGCGGACCGATGCGGTTCAGGCGTTCCTGCAGGGGAAGTCCGGATTGAGAGGGAGTGTTCGGCGCGAATCGTCGCATAGGCAATGCCCTTGCACCGAATTTGATGATAGCCGGCGACGGAGAAATTTTATCAGCAAGATTAAGCGTCAGGTCTCCGGAAAATTCCGATGTGCTCAGGACCGGGCGTTCAGTGAATGCCGCCGAATTATATGCCCCGCGCTCATAGAGGCGTAGATCGAAAATGCCTTCGATCTGCGATAGGGCATCCCAGATGATCGGGAATTTTCCGAGCGAGATGCGAATGCTGTCAGAGCCGTTGACTCCGCGGATCAGATAATCACCGGCTCCGTCAGAGCTGGTTATCGGCGAGGTGAAATCATAGACGGCATAATTTGCAAATACTTCTCCGCGAAATTGATGTGCGAACCATGGGGTATAGTAGGTGACCTGCGATGCAAAGGCAATAGTCTTCCCTACATAATTTTGTAAGCTTCTATCGCTTTCGAGATAGACCAGATGGCTCTTCGTGAGTCGAAGTTCATTCGACATTGCAAGTTCCGTAGAAAAATAATGGGTGTAATCGAGCGAACTTCCGAGATTGAATTCGTCTCGGTCATCATGATTATCGGCGCTTGGCGTATCGTAACGGTAAATACGCGCACTTATATCTGCATGCAATGCATCATGATCAGCAAGAGGAAAATATGCAGTGAATTCCAAAGAAGTAAGTTTCCCGTCAAAACTTGTCTGCCCGAGCGCATCGGAAAGTTTTTGTACATCAAGCGTTGAAAGCGTCCCTGTTTCTCCGTGCAGGACGTCGCTTGTTTCACTTCGCTCATCGTATTTCATTTCCGTTGAAAGAAGTGACATTCGGCTAGTATCTAATTGATCTCCGAGATACAGATCAAGTTTTCCGGAAAGATCGGCGTCGAGCGAATTTGTCGTCGAAGGCACAAGAAATGTAGATGTCGTAAGCGTAGTAGTCGGAAGGGTAGTAATATCCACGCTCGGAGTTCTACGCGTGATCTGATGCGTCGAAACATCGGCGCGAAAATTCCCGACCAGGCGCTTGCCGATTATTGGATATTGCAATGCGTCGTGCAGTTCGAAGGCAAGATCGTTGCGCTCTTGTTTTGCAAGTGTTCCGGAAGTATCTTCGGTGAAAAAGAAATCGCGGCGCTGGAGCGAGACTCCTCCGGAGGCGTCGTTATTACCGCTGGCTCCGAAATTCGAAAGAAGATGCAGATGGATATTATCATTACGCGAGACTTCATCCGAGAGATTGAAGTGGCGTTCATCCAGTGCTGCGCTTCCGTTGAACGTATTTTCATTCGTGATCGAAGTATCGTAGATCTGGCCATTAATGATCGTTCCTGAACTTGTACCGATCTCAAATGATTTACGGGCAATGCCTCCTCCGGCAGTGATCTTTATTCCCGGCGCGGGAAAATATTTTCCGCCGAGTACTCCGTATCCGTCGGTCACATTTGTCAATGTACCGATCTCAGCAAGGTTTTGCCCCGGACCGGTATTAAGAGAATACGTAGTACCGAAAAAAGAAATAGTCAATCCGTTCCGAAATGAATCGAACGGATAGTCAACGTCGATAAGTGCATTTGCTTCGCTTGTCCGAACGCGCGTATCCTCGCGAAGCCGGGAGCGCCCTTCGGCACTGACGGAAAATTGCGGAGTGAGCGGATTATATATATAAAGTGTGTTGGAGGTTAATCGCACGCTCGAACTCCAACTATAAAGCGAGAGCGTATGCTGAAACTCAAAACCAAGCAAACTGATAGGATTGGCATTCTGCAGCGAATCGATAACGGGAAGGGAAGCGATCGAGCCGGGCGTCCACCAGATACGATCGGTGAAAGGTTGTGCGTACGCATCAGCGCTCACGATAAGGAGCGATATC
>PLXB01000069.1 GCA_003151215.1 Ignavibacteriota bacterium | reverse complement strand
TTTGGCATTCATGACAGCTCTGATCTTTCCGTCTGTAGAAAATGACATCCGGGTATGAGCGCTGGTTTGCGAAGGCAGCTCATCGGTCGACGGGATCGGTGCAGTGGTTGGTTTGATTTCTTTGGAAGTGCAGGAGGAGCATAAGTATATTAGTGTCATTGCCAGGAGGACTTTAGTCAGACGAAGCAATCCCCTTGTCATGGCACGAGTGTAAGAGTCTGCCATTCTTGGAGGGATTGCTTTGTTGTCGCATCGCGACTCCTTGCAATGACATAAGGGCTTCTCATGAATTCTCATCCGCTGATCCCTGCCTTCACGATATCATGTAAATGAATCATACCGATGACAACATTACGCTTATCAAGCACCGGAAGTTGCATAACTTTAGGAAGTGTATCTTCCATGTGATGCAGGGCATCGATGGCAAGAGTTTCGGCAGTCGTGGTTTTGGGATTCTTGGAGAGTAGTTCATTGGCAGTTACTTTTCGGATATCGATCTGCTCCTGTGATTGAAAATAACGACGCAGGTCGCCATCGGTGATGATACCGAGAAGTTCGCCTTCTTCGCCGATCACGCATGCAGCGCCGAGCCGTTTGATCGATATTTCTTGCATAATAGAAGTAAGCGTTGAATCTAACCCAATTCGGGGCACAAATTCATCGGCTATCATGAGATCCGAAACATGCATCGTCAGTTTTCTGCCAAGCGCACCTCCTGGATGAAGCTTTGCAAAGTCGTCGCTGGTAAACTTTCTGGCTTCGAGCAATGCAATAGCCAGCGCATCCCCGATAACAAGCTGTGCAGTTGTTGAGGAAGTCGGCGCCAGACCATGAGGGCATGCTTCTTCTTGAATCGTTGTAAGCAGAATTATTCCATTCGAATTTTTTGCAGCCTGAGCAAGTCGCGATGAAGAATTTGAAGTAATGGCAATGATCGGAATCGAAGTATTTAAGAGCGAAGCAAGTTCATCAGATTCGCCGCTCTTTGAAATAACAAGAAGAACATCATCGTTGGAAATGAGACCAATATCACCATGTGCCGCTTCGGTCGGATGGAGGAAGATGGAAGGTGTGCCGGTAGAAGTAAGAGTGGAGGCTATCTTGCGGGCAATAAGTCCGGATTTGCCCATGCCGCTTATAATGACTCTCCCTTTGCAAGCAAGGATAAGATCGCAGGTTCTGGCGAAATCATTTTCATCGAGAGCAGCAATCGTATCCTGCAAGGTCTTTGCTTCGATTGCAAAGGTTCGTTTCGCACTTTCAAAATAGTTGTTGCTCATTTAATGAATAATTTCTGAAATAATGATTTCTTGATCTTTTCTGATTCGATCACAATATTTGATGAATCAAATTTACGGGTTGCTTTCTTATCGTATTCCAAAAGTGCTACGATATATTCTGCGTCAGTAAATTCATTTATTCGCTCGAAGAAGGTCGCAGGACGGGAGATAAGTGCGCCGTCACGAATATGTTTTGCTCTTAGCAGTTCATCATAAAATGCAGTAACAGGAATGAGTTGATTAAACCCGGTTTGCGAATGATGAAGCCAAAGGACTTTTTTCATCGGGCTGATCGCCAGGACATATACTACGGAATGGGACGTATTCGTAATACTAATTTCTCTGATGGCCCCCCCAGTTGCAGGGCAAGGATCACCTGGCTTCCAATATGAGTAGCACCACTGATTCCTAATGCTCTGAGGTTCAGATATTGGGAATGCTCCGGAAAATTGTATTTCAAGTTGATCATCAATATTGAACTCATGAATACTAATGGATAATGGAGACTCATTAATAGTACATTCTCCATAAGCAACGACAGGCGGCATTCCAAGACTGAGATCGATGGAAGATGCTTTTTTATCAAGTAGAAGATTTCCTTCGCCCCATCTTCCCTCGCCTATCACTTGCGATGATTTTAAGAAATCATTATACGGTTTATATGCCGTGATATTATCCGGCAATAACCAGAGCAATATTTCTTTTTCCTGAAATTGTAATTGCCGGGGATACATAGGACTTATACTTTATAGTTGAAAGTAAGCATTGAGCGTAGAAGCTTTTCGAGTTCAGAAAGTGGCAATTGAGTTTCTGCATCGCTCTTTGCATCCTCGGGATTTGGATGCGTTTCGATGAAAAGCCCGTCGATTCCAATTGCCATCGCTGCCCTTGCAAGCGGTGCGATGAACTGCCTCTGCCCGCCGCTAACTCCATTCTGGCTTGGACGCTGAACGGAGTGGGTTGCATCGTAGATGATCGGCGAGCCAAATTCCCGCATGGTATCGAGCGATCGGAAATCGACAATAAGATCACCATAGCCGAACGATGTGCCGCGTTCAGTAAGTAAGACATTCGGATTTCCTTTGCGAGTCACTTTTTCCTTAGCAAATTTCATATCCTGCGGAGACATGAATTGCGCTTTCTTAATATTGATAACTTTTCCTGTTTCAGCGCCCGCTTCAAGAAGATCTGTTTGCCGCGAAAGAAATGCCGGAATTTGTAATACATCGCAAATTTCTGCAGCAAATGCAGCTTCGGTATGAAGATGAATATCGGTCAGAATTGGCAAAGAAAATTCTTTCTTGATATCGGCAAGATAGGAAAGTGCTTTCTCGTCACCAATGCTTGTGATGCTTGTTCCGCTTGTTCGATTTGCCTTGCGGTAGGAGGATTTGAAAATGAAATCTATTGGAAGTAGTGCTTGAATTCTGCAAAGTTCAGTCGCAACTTGTTGAAGTAATTCTTTCGATTCAACAAGGCACGGTCCTGCAATGACAGGAAAGCGGTTTGATCCGAAAAATGCGATTTTTCGCTTATCAGGTGTTCCGATCGTGACGTTTTCGTTCATTCACATTTGTGGAAAGCCATAGAACAAGGCTTGCAGAGTAAAGATTTACTAATGATATGCTGCTATGAAAGCATCTGCCTTAAAGCTGCTTCCGATCTGCCCATGAGGTCCAGCTCACGCTCACGATCGTTGGCGATCGAAACAGTGACTTGCAACGGTGTGCCGATAGAAACATATATTTGCTTATTGGATGATGGAAGGCGAGCTGTTCTTGACATAAAATCGAATGAGCCTTTTATTGCGATAGGGATGACCTCTGCACCGCTTTCGTATGCCATGTGAAATGCACCCCGCTTAAATTGTTGTATTTCGCCGGTTAACGTTCTTGTTCCTTCCGGAAAGAGCAGCACTGATGCACCGGCACGAATGATTCCCGCTGCATGTGCAAGGGTTTTTTTTGCAAGAACAGCATTCGATCGATTGATAATGATCATCGGACTTGCAAGAAGAGCCCAGCCCCAGATCGGAATCCGTGTAAGCGTATTGCGCAAGATCAGTCGTACATCGAAAGGTATTGCTGCTAATACAATAGGAATATCTGTATAGCTTGAATGATTGGCAACGAATATGTAATGCTCATTTTTCTTAATATTTTCTAATCCTGATACAGAGAGTTTTACTCCGTAAAGCAGAAGAAAGATTTTCGACCAGATTCGGGCAAGCCATAAATAAGCACTGCCGCTCCTATCAAAAAGAGCGGCAGGAATAGAGATGATCGAAAGCACGATCGTGACGGCAAGAAAGATGATCGCCGCAAATACGCTGCGGATCACCTTATTTAATTGCCGAAGCTATACCGGAATAATTGATACTGTTCGCGACGGATTTCAGATCGTCTAAAGATGCACCTCCCTGAGATTCTATGACAACGAAGACACGATCGTTTACGACGACACCGACCGTACCGGTATTAGTCTTCTTTTTCCAATCGATCCATCCCGGATTACCATTGAATTTATCGGAGTGCATAGACTCATCGTTGGTTTCAAGACTCATATTCATCATCATTGAATACGCTGCCGTGAGTCCGGCAATATAATTGTAATCGAGAATCGAGACTTTTATCCGTTTCTCTCCATTCTCATACGATTGCATTGCATGAGAATATTTTGCGCCGTTCATTTCCATCTCCATCGTCTCCGGCTCGCCTTTCGGAGTGTAGCCCGAAACAGATGGGAGAAAACCTGCAAGTGTTTTTGCGGGAATTGCAACGCCCGGCGTTTTATTTGTAGCAGCGGCAGCTGTAGCATTTCCGGATGCCATATTTTGGGCCATTTGCTGCATAGATTTTGATGCCTGCTCAGCGGCTTTCTGCGCATCGTCTTCCTTTTTACTACAACCGAAAATACTGAAAACAATACATCCGGTAATCACGAGTGATCCAATGTGATAAGATTTCATAATATTTTTTAATGAAGTGAAAAAATGAGTGGGTCTGGACTTCAAAAATACGGCAAAAATCGGGACGGAAAATTAAAAATGTATTATTAATGCAGACCAAGTTGATCTAAAGCTAATTTTCCGATATAAAAAAGCATCATTCCGAAGAAGACCAATATCGGGGCTTTGCGACCACGGGTCTTATTGATCTCCGGGATCAGATCGCATGCTCCTACGTACAGTGCGGCTCCTGCACTGAAAGCAAATAGAAATCCGATCAGTGCTTCATCAAACGTAATGAAAAAGAATACGACTAAGGCTCCGAGAATTGTTGAGAGGCCGAGAATATAACCCGCATTACGCGCTTGTTTATTTGAGTGTTCGCCTGCAAGCATAACGCTGGCAACAGTCAATCCTTACTNNTTGATCAGTACGCCCATTGTTGGTTTGGCAGTAGCTACAGATGAAATTGCCATTCCGTCGAAAAATGCATGGAGTGTTAATCCGCCGACTGCTCCGAATGCAGAGGAATGTGAAATTCCCGTATGAGGATGTGTCTCTTCTCCGAAATGAAAATGCTGCACAAGAGTATGCTCAAAAAAATGGAGGACACTGAACCCAAGAAGCATAGCAATGACCGAGTGATCGGGATTACTTGTCAGACGAAAACTTTCGGGGATGAGATCCACAAAAACCAGTGCCAATAGAAATCCGGCTCCTAAGGCAAGCAATGTCCTTTCCCAATTATGGGGAAAGTGCTTTGCGCCAAGAGTAAGCATTCCGCCGCCGATCTGTGCGCCTGCTGCGATAACACTGAGTATGATACCGAGAAACACGTCGAGAGANNACAAATCCTATGAATCATGCTTCAGACGCTTTCTTCCCTTCAAAAAATTCTTCCCATCCTCTATGCCTCTGATAAACATTGCAGACAGAGAAAGCGGGACTTCTCGCTTCATGATCCTGTAAGCCTGAATAGCCTGAAGAAGCATCGAAATACAGAATGCGATCGCAGCTCCGATAGTACCGATCAGAGGAAGCAAAATAACGGCAAGAATAATATTCACGATGAGCGAGGCAAGAATTGTTTGGAAAACTTCTTTTACTTTTCCCATACCGACAAGAGAAGACATGCCTACCATCGTCATCGGCAATATAAACCCGCTCGCTATAAGTATACGGAAAATAATGATACTGTCATCGAACTTTCCTTTATACAGGATCTGGAAAAGAAGAGGAGCGAAAATAATCAGCAAAATGCATAGAGGGATCATGAACAAATAGAGAAAGCTCGTGGCTTTTTCAATGATCTTTTTTAATGTTTCAAAATCTCCGGTGCCGTGATATTTACTCGATGCCGGAAAAACAAAAATACTTTGTGTGTCACGGTGGACGTCAAAACCTTTGAAAAAGAATTTTGCAACTTGATAATTTGCAAGTGCTTCTATTCCGAGAAAAGCAGGCACGAGAAGAGTATCGAGATTCTGCTGTAAGACATGAACCGTTCCCGTCGCTGTTTGGTAACGGGTAAAATGAAAGATCTTTTTCAACATTGAGCGGGAAAATTTTAATCGCCAACTTATATCCGCACGCGCCAGGATGAGTGAAACAAAAGAACTGCACGCCCCTGCAACGATCGTTACGCCGATCACATCGCTTGCCGAATGTAAACGATTTGTAAAGGCATAGATCGTAACGACAATGCTTGATCCGCCAAAATTTACAAGATCAACAAAAAAGAGCTGCTGTGTATGGAAACGCATCTGAAAGATCTTGCTTGTAATAACGCGAGGAATTGTGACGATCACGAGAATGATAAGGCTGGGAATGAGACTTGGAAGTTCCGAACTTTTGAGCAATGAAGAAATGAAGTCCGGAAATACAATGAACAGACTAAGCGATATTGAAAGAAAAACGAAAAAAAGTATAGAGGTTGCGGTTAGAAGTTCTTGAAGATCGTTTGCTTTATCAACTCCGAATTTTACAATTGCCTGCAGTGCGAAACTATCGGCAAAGGTAAAGATCATTCCGAAGATATTGATGAAAAGAGCAAGTTCTCCGCTCTCGTTTTTCGGAAGGATCTTGAAGACGAGGATCGTCATCACCACGCCGTAAACGGCGGGCAGGAGCTTTGTTGCAAAACCCCAAGCTCCTTTCTCTAAATGTGCGCTGAATTGCATTTGGTTATTTTACCAATTCCAACAGCAGTTTCGCTCGGTTTTCAATGTCAAATTTCCTGACATAATCACTGCACAGTTTTCTTTTTGCATTATCGGCTGTGAAGCTCTTTCGGATCGCTTCTGCTATCTCGGCAATGTTCTTACGATCAACAATGAACTCTGTTCCGCCGGTAACTTCTCTATGAGAGGGAACTTCGGATACGACAGGAATAGCCCCGCAGCTCATTGCTTCTGCAGTTGCAAGACCGAAAGTCTCATCCATTGATAGCTGGCAATATGCAGAATCGGTCTGATAATACTTCATAATATGTTTATCATCCATCGGACCCTCGATAATTGTGACGTTTTTTATGTCACTTGCTTCGTGACGAGCATGTTCCAATGCCGGGCCGCGAATTCCGATGAGATCAAAACCAACATCAGGCATGATTCTTGCAACATTCATGAATACATCAATGCCTTTGCGGATGTATTCGAGTACCATATCGGTTTGCGTCACTGTTAACGCACGCATTTGACGGGGAGCATCCGAAAAAGGAAACCGGTCGTATTCTACTGCATTATAAATAACGGTGCTGGGTCCGTGGTGTACTGAATTGGTATCAAGTAAATGCTGCGCATAATTGCTTACGGGAAAATTGCGTGTTGCAAAACGATGGGTATTGCGAACTAAAAACCATCTGAACGGGCGAACTCTTGCTCCGCTTTTGACTTCAGGAGTATAGGTAACATCATATCCGCCTGCAACAACATAGACTCTCTTACGAAGTAGGCGTGCGATAATGGTTGGAATGAGCGAGTAATAATCGGCGAACCAGAAAAAAAGGACATCCGAACCGAATAGTGACCTCAGAATGCGAAGCTCGAGTTTGATAAGATTAAGCGCGGCGCTGCCGCCACGACCGACATTTACATCGATGATTTTTAATGTATGCTTCCGTTGTAAGATTTGAATGTCATTTTTTACAAATCGCGATTGGACAGGTCCGACAAAGGTGATCGTCATGTATAAGTTTTTTCAGTTCTTAATTCGCATCACCATAGAGAAGTTTATCTCCGACAGGATAATAGTGAAAGCTCGTCATCTTTTTCTTGCTGCCCTTCATCAGATTGATCTGGTAATGAGCCAGCTGTCCCGATGGCGTATCCTTTGTTTTGAAAACGGCAAAATATTCCTGATGCATCGGATCGGGATAATCCGTGAACATTTTTTTGAGCTTGATAATCACTTCACTTACTCGTTTAGCATCGTCAGGATTTTTCAAATCACAAGCTCTTGACCATGACCACACTTTTCCTCCGCCGGTATTGAAAGCAATGAGCGGCGCAGCACTATCGGCATTATTTGTCATAGCAAATCGCTTCAAATCAGTTATGCGGGCAAACATTTCATCTGAAAGTGAATCTCGGACAACCTGCGAAAGCATCACCACATCTTCGCGTGGGAGCTTTCCCATACCGCCCTGGGCATAGAGAGTTGATGTGACTATAAGTAAAGTGAATAGTAAAACTAAGGTTTTCATAACACTGTCATATTCATGTCGTTATTGCTCAATTGTTTCTGACGACTTTTCTCCGAAGAAAAGCGTTTACGAGATTCAAGTAATAGATAATCCATTTTATGGCGCAAAAATTTCAAAATTATATTGACGGCATTTGGTGTGACTCCTCCGATAATAAGACTTTTGAGAATAGGAACCCGGCAAATTGGGGTGATATCATCGGCACATTCCCACTCTCCTCAAGTTCTGATGTCGATCGCGCGGCGATTGTAGCGGCCGAGGCTTTCAAATCCTGGCGCCTCGTTCCAGCTCCTCAGCGTGGTGATATTTGCAGAAAAGCGGTTGAGATCATGCTGCGCCGAAAAGATGAGATCGCCGCCATTATGACGCGCGAAATGGGCAAGCCCCTAACTGAGACCAGGGGTGATGTGCAAGAGGGAATTGACACAGCCTTTTATTGCGCAACCGAGGGGAGAAGATTATTCGGCATCAATACACCCAGCGAACTTCCTAACAAATTAAATCTTTCTTTCCGCGTTCCGATCGGAGTCTGCGGGCTTATCACGCCGTGGAATTTCCCGATGGCAATCCCTACTTGGAATATCTTTCCAGGACTTGTGGCAGGAAATACTTTTGTTTTCAAACCTGCAGAAGATACGCCGCATACAGCAAATATTCTTGCAGAAATTCTCATCGAAGCAGGTCTTCCAAAAGGTGTTTTGAATATTGTTCATGGGGAGGGAGAAGTTGTCGGCGCAGCAATTACGGAGCATCCTTTGATTCTTGCAGTCAGTTTTACAGGTTCGACAAAAACAGGCCAGATCGTAGCGCAATCTTGCGGCAAGCTGACAAAACATGTTTGCCTTGAAATGGGGGGGAAAAATGCGCAGATCGTTATGTCTGATGCCGATATGGAACTTGCTTTAAATGGTGTTCTGTGGGGTGCATTCGGAACAACCGGTCAAAGATGTACTGCAACTTCACGACTTATACTTCATGAAAGTATTCATGATACATTTATCGAGCAGCTTCTTCTTCGCGTGGGAAAATTAAAACTTGGCGAGGGATCGGTTGAAGGAAATGAAATCGGTCCTATCATTAATGAAAAGCAGCGCGAAAATATTGAGCGTTACGTTGCCATCGGAAAAAAAGAAGGTGCGATCTGCGTTCTTGGCGGTGAAAGATCTGAGGAGGGTAATCTGAAAAAAGGGTGGTTTTATAAGCCAACCATTTTCACAGGCGTTCTTCCAAATTCAACCATCGCACAGCAGGAAATTTTCGGTCCGGTGCTTTCCGTCATTAAATGCAATTCACTTGAGAATGCCATTGAGATAGCTAATTCCGTTGAATACGGGTTATCATCCAGTCTCTACACAAAAAATATCAACGATGCACTTTTAGCAGTTAGAGATATAGAAGTCGGGATATGCTATATTAATGCTCCAACGATTGGCGCTGAAGCTCATATGCCATTTGGCGGAGTAAAATCCACCGGAAACGGTCACCGCGAAGGAGGGTGGGCTGTCTTTGAATTTTACACAGAATGGAAATCGGTCTATATTGATTACTCCGGACATTTACAAAGAGCCCAGATAGATAACGAAGCAGCTTGATTTATAAAATCGGAGCTTCGAGAAATATCCTATCGCCACTGAAACGTCGATGAGTACGTTGAGTTCGTGTGATTCTACGTGTCTGAGAGCAGCATGAATATTCATCGGTGTAATCCACAAGAAGTTAGATCGAATTGAGAAAGTCTGACCAAGTTTGAATGCATTATAATAGTTATTTTACGAACACATTCGCGGGCAAAGCCCTTTACATTACAATATCCATCCTAATCTGTCGTATTTTTGCATAATATACATTAACCAATCAATGAACTTTCAACTTTCCGAAGACCAAATTGCCATCCGCGATGCCGCTAAAGACTTTGCACAGAATGAAATTGCTTCCTCCGCTCTTGAGCGTGACCTAACGGGCGAATTTCCGCATGAAATAATAAAAAAACTCGGCGAGCTGGGATTTATGGGTATGACAGTTGATCCGAAGTGGGGAGGTTCAGGTCTCGATTCGGTAAGTTATGTACTTGCTTTGGAAGAGATATCGAAGGTAGATGCAAGCGTTGCGGTGATCATGTCCGTGAATAATTCTCTTGTTTGTTGGGAAATTGAAACGTATGGGACTGAAGAACAAAAGGAGCGGCTTCTAAAACCGCTTGCGACCGGTAAGAAGCTTGGCGCTTATTGCCTTTCCGAACCCGGCGTCGGCAGCGATGCAACACAACAGGCAACCTATGCAAAACGCGATGGTAAAGATTGGATTATTGACGGAGCCAAAAATTGGATAACTAATGGAACAACGGCTGATTATTATATCGTTTTTGCGCAGACCCATCCCGAAATGAAACACAAGGGTATAACTGCATTCATCTTAGAGAAAGGAATGCCTGGCTTTGAAACGGGCAAGAAAGAAGATAAACTCGGTATTCGCTCCAGCGATACGTGTTCTCTAAGCTTCAGTGGTGTTCGTGTGCCGGATGACAACCGTCTTGGCGATGAAGGAGTAGGATTTAAGATCGCAATGGAGACATTGAATGGAGGTCGGATCGGAATTGCTGCTCAAGCTCTCGGAATCGCCAGTGGCGCATACGAGAAAGCAGTAAAATATTCATTCGAGCGTCATGCGTTCGGCAAGCCGATCAATCAGTTACAGGCAATTCAGTTCAAACTTGCCGATATGTGTGTAAAGATCGACGCTGCGCGATTGCTTATTTTAAGGGCGGCGCTTGCGAAAGATAACCATGAATCTTATATTAAAGAAGCAGCAATGGCAAAGCTTTTTGCTTCGACGATCGCAATGGAAG
>PLXB01000482.1 GCA_003151215.1 Ignavibacteriota bacterium | reverse complement strand
GGGTCAGCATTCATCGTTGCAACAGTGGCAAGATTAAGTGCCGTGACGATATGATTGCCGGCTGCGGCACTACTATTGATGGTACTTGCAGCAAGTGTACCGGTTATATCACCTACTATTGAAGGAGTAGTCCAACTCAGAACTCCGGTCGTTGTACTTGAAAGCACCTGGGCGCTCGAAGCAGGGAATGCAAGATCCTGCAGATCGCCTGTTGCATCCGTGGCGAACATCACGCGTCCTGTTGTCCCGGTTGCGCTTGCCAGTGAAGCAAAACGAACATTCGATGTTCCCGATGTTCCGCTAACATGCAGAAGCTTTCCTGCAGTTGGCGTCAAACCGATTCCAAGTTCNNATTAGTAAGGCGCATTTTTTCTGCATTGTTGGTATAAAATTCAATCGGCTGCGGCGTAAGAATATTTGTTGTCGCCAGTACGAGCGGCTGATTATTTGACGTTCCCAGAAAACTGCCGAGTAATCCATTATATGACAGGACGACAGCATTACCTGATAGGTCCCATTCAATAAGTCCTGAAAGCAGAGACGAAAGGCTGGACCAGATCGGCAGTCCTCCGGAAAACGAAAGTATTTGGCCGCTTCCTCCGGCGGGAAGCCATGAAGATTGTCCTAAACCGTCACTTGAGTACATGATAGCTCCAGCAGCAGGAACTGCTGAAGGAAAACGAAAATTATAATTTGCTGTAAATCCGCCCAGAGGTGCGCTGATCGAAAGCACATGAGAATTGGCATCCTGTAAGCGAATACCGTTAAGCGATTGCTGCCCAAACGCAGTCTGCGTGACAAAAAGCAACGCCGGTAAAAGTACAGATATTATTTTTATAGAATTTTTCATAACATTTCTCCTGTCCGAATCGATTACAAAGAATCTTTTATTGTATAGCGTTTTCAAATTCGGCACTGTTGTCTGAATAAAGCAATGTGTTGATAGATGCAAAATGAAACCGGAAACGAAATCAAGTGCGGGTACCTGCGGACTCTCTCGTGAATGCAAGTACCCTCACTAATACGATTCGATTAATTCTGGAATGCGATAAGCGCAGAGCTTCCTGCGGTCGGATAACCCGAGATCACGAAGTCGAACGTGTTATTGACGGTATTGATGTTCGTTACCGTTGCGGTGATCGGATATCCGCCAGCTTCCATGACAGTGATGTTGATCACAGAAGTCGGTGAAAGAGTGAATCCTGCCGGAGCAGCATTCGCAGTATAACTTACCGATGACGCGTTCAAACCGATACGAGCTTTGTTGCTTCCGTTGGCGTTGCTCGAAATAGTGATCGAACCGCCTGAATTCACGATGCTGACACCGTTTCCGGCTGTCAAGGTTGCGGCTACCGGAGCTCCGGCTGTCGAACCGACCATGATCTGACCGTCATTCAAATGAGTCGAGACGAGTCCGTCACCGGCTGCATTGCTGGTGATCACACCATTACCTCCGAGCGAACCAACGCCTGTTCCGCCGCGGCTAACCGGAAGTGTACCGGTCGTGATCTTGCTTGCATCGAGATTCGGAATCTGTGCCGGATTAAGTGATCCGGTCGTAATCTTGCTTGCGTCGAGATTCGGAATTTGTGAAGCAGTGAATGTACCTGTGGTAATCTTGCTTGCATCCAAATTCGGAACATCATTAGATGTCATCGTGCGGAACGAAGGAGCGCCGGGAGCGCCATCGGGTGAAGCGAATATCTTATTCGCCGTCTGACTTGCCCATGCGGCAGTCAAAGTTCCGGTCGAGGTGACCGGTGAATTCGAAACGGTCAATTCTGCAGGCAATGATAAGCCCACTGATGTGACTGCTGTAGCCCATGAAGTGTTCGTACCGTCGGTTTTTAAGAACTTTCCAACGTTTCCTGCTTGCGTAGGAAGCATATTGTTTAGTGCACCGTTCAATGTCGTTGCCCCAGTACCGCCATTGACGACACTTAGTACGCTATTTCCGACATCGGTTGCACTGGAGAGATCAAGAGTCGTCACGACCATGTTCCCTGCATTTGGTCCGAATCCGGCAAGTTTCACGACGCCGTTAGTGGTCGGCTGCGCCCAGCTCAGCGTAAAATCGCTGGTATAGCCCTGCGCCGCCTTCATGCCAAGGCCGAATTGCGGATTAACTGCGCCGCCCTGCTGAAGTTTTACTCCTCCGGCAAACGGTGCTGCTAACTGTGCATTTGCTGTCAGAGCAAAGAAGCTCACAAAAGCAAACGCAAGTACTGATTTGTTGATAGTGGTTTTCATTTGTTTTTTTTAGTGTATATGTGGTTTGGTATCTAATTTCTCATGGCGGAGAAATTATCGTTGTTGTTTAAGAAAAAAATGTTCCGTGGTATAATGCACAATCTTTAATCGACAATGATACAATTTAATTTTCCCGATGTCGTCGGATAGTATCCTCCGAAGATCACGGTGAATCCGACATTTGGAGTGATCACTCCTACCGTTGCATGATCTACTTGCCCGGTCGGATCCATCACCGATACTAAAATATTCGATGTCGCTTTAACACCCGGATATTTTATCGTTAAGGATAAAGCATTCTGGGGAATCGGTACGCAGCATGAATATGTAGCACCATTGTAGCCGGAATCGGCTGGCGATAATACGGTAAGCACAATCTGATTATTCGCAGCATCATTGACTACCCGCAAAGTGTTCGGGTTGGAAGATACGATCCGAATGCCGCCACTACTATCGCCCGTGATGCCATTAATCGTCGAGACATATTCGCCTGAGGTCGGCATTACATCTTTCGGCAGTTTTCCATTTTTATCGAGTGGTAAAAGCATTCCTGCCTAAGGAGTGACTGAAACCCCTATTCCGCCGACCGTCTGAGAGTTGAGCGCATAGGGCGCCGCAACAAATGGAGTCCTTGGCGTTGCTTCGCCGGTGTTATCGACATCCATACCGAGATAATACTGCTCATCAAATTTCAGACTTTCCGGCAATCTGCCCGCATTCCCACCGAGAAATACCGTGAATAATCCGTTCTTGATCTCTACCTGGTTATCGGTCTCTTCATAGAGCATCTCGCCGCCGGCGTTATAAATTTTCAGATGCAGATCAACAGGCCCCGTTACCGGCTGATTATTTTTTATTAAAAATCCTTGATAAGAAATGCTGCGTGGAACTTGGGCTTGGACTGTACCGGAACTCAAGAAGTTCAGCAAAGCAATAGCAAGTACAATGATGGCGTTGAAAGTTCTTTTTACCGCTTGCATATCTTTTTTGCCGGAGACAAAATAGATTACAGGCGCGATGACAGACTGTCTCGTTTTCATAATAGGCTAAAATAATGTAAAACGTGATGCTTCGCTGTGGCTGAAGCTTCTTACTGTATTTCCCGATGGCATTTACCCTCCGTGGCGCGGAAGATCAATGTTTTTTTAGTGATCGGTTAAAACAATCTCACAAACTAATAAACAAAACAACGTGAGCTTCCGCCCCGAAAGGGATCAGCTCCGTTTAAGAAACTAAGGTTATTTCCAATACCCCATGGCAAGGGCGTTTATCTTCAAGACCTTAATTGGTCTTATCAGATCATTTGGAAATAAGGCTTATCTAATGTGGTGGCACACCCACCAATGATGCAAAACTAATTTATCTCTCTTCTTATCTGTCTCCCTTGCACCTAAAGCACAGAAAAACTCGATAAAAAAGCTTACTTGTTGTAGTAAGTTATACAAAAATACGCGTATGAGAGAAAAAAAACAAGTCGCGTTTTTAAGAAAACTTAGTTAAAGTAAGATTATTGCCCTTTGGAGTATGATTTAGGCAAAAAAAAATTAATCTTTTCTTATTATGGAGGGAAATGGGTGGTTTTGTCACGAGTTTTATATGTCTCTTTCTAATTGTTTTGAGCTTTAAAATTCAACTTTTTATGGCTGCTCTTGAATACTATCCCTTATTCTTGGTAGTAAAACGCACTTTCTTCAGGAGCAATCCGAATAGTCCCTCCGACGGCACGGTGAGGACTTTGTATTTTTCTTCGAGTTTATGCCAGAACGGTGTTCCCTTCGAATGGTTTTCTATAGAAGCTTCAATGATCTTGAAATAATAGCCGAATATATGATTCTTTAGGCCAATATGCTTATCGCGCAAATATTGAAGGGCACGATGCGTTAATGTCATCGTATATTCCCAATCGCCGATAAAATAATAATACAATGCTTCGACATATCGGTTGCGGACTTCATTATAAAGAGTGAAATTCGCCTTTGTGTTGAGGCTGATCCCGATATCGAGATAGTGTTTTGCTTTCGGATAGTCTTCGGTAAGAAGATAGAGCAAGGCAAAAAGCGTTGCTGCTGTAGCCGAACCGGTGGTTGCCGCGGCGCCGGTAAACGGGCGGATGGTGATTATCGTTGGCAANNTTGCTGCTGTAGCCGAACCGGTGGTAGGCCGTAATTTCAAAAGCGGCTCGAATCGTTCTTTTAGGATAAGCTCAGCACGGGCATATTTGCCGTTATAAATGAGAACTTCAAGATAACGGAACAAGAAATAATTTCTACGCCACAGTGTATGGTCAGCACGTAAAGAGGAGTAGGTTCTCTCGAATATCTCGTATGCTTCCTGCGTCCCCCCCATCATAAAATGAGCATCGGCAAGGCGGAATTGCATTTCGACAGGGGTATCCCGGAATACATACTCGTCTAACTTTAAGGCATGCGGCATTGCAAGTTTAAGATATTCCAATGACTTATCGGGTTTACCAGCTAAATGATGCCAATACCACGAAAGTCCGGAATACACTGAGTAACAGAAATATNNAATTCTGAAAATTTTTCGAAAACCTGCTCCTGCTCTTTTCCATAATTTTTTCCTTCTGATAAAATTGCTGTTTGTCGTGAATGCAGCATTCGCGCCTCGATCGCAAGCCCGTCTTCTACAGTAGCATCTTTTTTTGCCGAGAGATAAAGCTTTCCGTATTCAACGATCAAGTCACGGTCGACCATATTATAAGTAAACCTATGAAGCAGTTCAAAGCTATTCAGATAGAAATTTTCCGCTTCTTTATTTTTTTTATTGGCGAATTTTTTGCTTTGACGGCGCAGTTCCTGCTTGAATTGAAGATTGACGT
>PLXB01000299.1 GCA_003151215.1 Ignavibacteriota bacterium | reverse complement strand
GTGGGCGAATCCGGTTGCGGCAAGAGCATCACGGCCCTCTCGATCATGGGCCTGATCACGCGGCCGGGCCGCACGGTCGCCGGGAAAATCAACTTCAACGGCCGCAACCTCCTGGAACTTCCGCCGGCCCAAATGGAGGACGTTCGCGGCAACGAAATCGGGATGATCTTCCAGGAGCCGATGACGTCGCTTAATCCCGTTTTTACTGTTGGCAATCAGATCGAAGAGTCGATTGTACTTCACGAAAAAGTATCTAAAGAAGAAGCAAAGAATCGCGCCATTGAGATGCTGAAGAAAGTCGGCATTCCGGCGCCCGAGCAGCGTTATCGTGAATACCCGCATCAACTCTCCGGCGGTATGCGCCAACGGGTGCTCATCGCCATCGCGCTCGCCTGCCATCCATCACTCGTCATTGCAGACGAGCCGACATCGGCGCTGGACGTCACCATTCAGGCGCNNATGATCGCAATGGCGCTTGCTTGTAATCCTTCGATTCTTATTGCAGACGAGCCGACAACAGCGCTCGATGTGACCGTCCAGGCGCAGATCCTTGAGTTGATTAAATCATTACAGGAAAGCCTCGGCATGGGTGTGATACTTATCACTCACGATCTTGGTGTGATCGCTGAAACAGCTGATAAGGTAGCTGTTATGTATGCTTCGCACATCGTCGAATATTCAAATTCCGACGAAATATATTTTAACCCTATCCATCCCTATACCGTCGGTTTACTGGGTTCGATCCCTAAACTGAATATCGAATCCGATAGGCTCATGACGATCGAAGGTACTGTTCCCGTTCCGACGAACTACCCACCCGGCTGTAATTACGCTGCCCGATGCCCTTATGCAACACCACTGTGCGTAAGCCAAGAGCCATTACTGATAGAACATGAAAACGGACATTGGGCGGCATGTCATCATTGGGATGAAGTTAAAGTGAAAAGACCGGAGCATTTAGTGGAGGCATGATTGTCTGAACCTTGATTTTATAAGATTAAAAAGATTTTTGGGCATGAATTCATCTCTCTTAATCCTATAATCCTCATAAAATCAAGGTTTAGACAATTCAGACAAATGCAAAACTCAGCATCCTGTAGATTAATTTTGCCACTAAATAGGTTGCATGTCTCTGCTTCGGATCGGGAGATAATTCAACCACATCGAACCCTATAATTTTTTTCCCTGCTTTTTTAAGTTCTCGGAAAACTTCCATTGTCTCGTTCCAGAAAAAACCATCCGGCTCCGGCGTTCCGGTTGTCGGCATGATTGCCGGATCGAAATAATCCACATCAAAGGTGATATAGACTTCATTAGTCGGCAGAGTATTAGCGATACTTTCCTGCCAGTTTTCTCCATGCTTACCACGTCGAATATTCGTTGCATAGAAAGTTTTGATTCCGGATGACTTCGTAAAATCATACTCCTCTTTGCATTGCGCCCTGATTCCTGCTTGCACAACTCTCTTCATCGGAAATCCAACTTCATCTGCTACCCTCATCATGAAACAGGCATGGCTATACGGAGTGCCGGAATATTTTTCCCGAAGATCGGAATGGGCATCGAAGTGCAATATTGACATATTTGGATATGCCGAATAATGAGCCGCGATCGGTGCCGTCGAGATCGTATGCTCACCTCCTAATGTGACGATAAATTTCCCTTCTTCAATCTCGCGTTTGACTGCGGTTTGTAGCTGTCGGAGTGCTGCTCTACCGGAATTTCTTCCGAAACTTATCGGAGGCAACGTTGCAATTCCAATCTCGAAGCATAGCTCCCGAAAAAATTCATCGTCCAGAAATTCAACGAATTGCGAAGCTTTGATGATCGCTGCAGGAGCTTTGCCCGTGCCGCCGCCATAGCTGGTAGTCTTTTCGTACGGAGCAGAGAGAAGAACGACCTTGCTTTTCTCATAGGCGGAAAATTCCGGCGGAAGACCGAGGAAATTGGAAGCAGTTGGTAATACCTTGCGGATTATTTTTTTCATAATTTTCATTCGTAGAGGCGAGGTACTGCCTCGCGCAAATCGGCTGATAAACAAAAAGAAGGGTCAGGCAATGCCTGACCCTTGCGAAAACGATTATCGTAACAGTTGCTCCCGAATTACTTCGAAAGTACCATACGCTTTGTCTGGCTGAATGTGCCTGCCTTCAGAGTATAGAAATATGTACCGGTAGGAAGATTATCGCCAAAGAAGCTTACCTGATGCTCCCCTGCACTTTCATTATCATTTACGACCGTTGCCACTTCGACTCCGAGCGTATTATATACCTTCAAGGAAACTGACGCTTCATTCGCCAGCGAATACTTGATCATGGTTGAAGGATTAAAGGGGTTCGGATAGTTCTGAGCAAGTGCGTTGCCTTCGAGAGGAACATCGTTCACTGCATTGACACCATCTGAAACATGAGCGATCATCACGAAATTCGGATAATAGATATCTTGTGTAGTATTATTAACATATCTCCCCGCAAGCGGTGTCCAAATAAGGAACTTCTGCGCATCAAAACTGAAATAAATATGATAGGAGCGATCGATGGTTCCGTCCATATCGCGCTGCACATCGGTATGACTGTCGGAAACTACACGGATTCTGCTCTTCTGAGCCGGTGCTTGAGACTCAGGGTTTGTTGTAGAAGGGAATGTCGATAGAGCAACATAAAAGGAATTCGGTGAAATTGTATTCGCTATATTTAAGAGCTTGTGCTTTGTATTGAGAGTATATATTGTGAGGAAAGAATCATTCTTCATCGCCGTTTTCGGAATGGTGAAAGAAGCCAGAGGAGGGAGATTCGGATTTACTGCAGGATAATCACTTCCCGTTGTCGTACTTGTGAAAATGGTATCCTGATAAACAAAAACTGCTATCCGAGAGCCAAAGATTGAATCTGCAAGAAAAACGAAAGTCACGCTATCAAGATAGACTGTTGAAAACGAAGAAGTAAATCTTTCCAAGGCCATATCGCTGAAGTAAATCACTGAATCGCCTGCCTGTGTATCAAAAATAGTTGTCGTATCCGGAATTTGAAAGGTTAATATTTGAGTCGGGTCAATAGCACCAGTGGCATCAATAATACTTGGGTCGTAATAGGAAAGATCTTCCATTGCAAGAGTCGAGTTATGTGACCCGAATTGAAGATAAGTTTTTGGGGTTAAAAAAGGAGCTTGAACCGGTATAGGCTGGTGGCTATTGGGGCGCAATGATGCAGAGTGCATATTTTGAGCCATGCTATCGGAAAAGATACCCGCAATGGCTAAAGATAGTATTAAACTAGTAAATAAACTCTTCATAGGAAAAATAGATTTAATTGAAAAAATGACAATTCGTAACATCAGTATAACCCATAGAACCTTAAAAAGTTGCGAGAAAAAACAAATTATTTTTGAGTCTCAGTAATGCAACTTTTTCATCCCTATACCCCTTTATTATTCAGTTATTATGTCGGTAAATATGCCTACACTGAGCATCATTCGAAATGTATTCGCAGGCATCCTGATCCTAACGGTCTTCTTCACCTTCGATGTGAAGGGGCAAGACTTGCCCCAAAAAGAATTTTCATCAATAGCTTCTCAGATCTCACGCCGAACCGGTAATACCTATCGTCTGGTTCGGATCGGAAATAACAATATCGGTTCAATTCTTGCCATAAATTCCGGCGCTCATTTAAGAATTCTGCCGGAATCGGAAAGAAATAATGCTGCTTCGGTCTCTAAATTTGCCAGAACTGAAGTTCAATATGTCTCAGACAATGCCCTTATACTGCCAAAAAGCGCTTCTCTTTTAGAAACCGGAACGGCAAAAAGCGGAAATCTCTGGCTTTCATCTTATATTATTTCATATGGCGGTATTCCGCTCAGGGAAAGAAGCTTAAAAATGAATATCGGCGCGTTAAGCGGCAAGGTGATGCTCATTCGCAATAATATTCCTTCAAAGCTTCCGAATGCATTATCTGCAACGATATCTCAAGATGAGATCATCCGGCAAGCTACTATTCAACTCGGGATTCATTGCGAATTTAAGTCTTCTCCACAGTTAGTATTTATTGATGAAAAAGAAAACAATTTGCTTCGGCTTTGCTATGAGGTTACTGCAAGCGATCCGGATATGAACGAGATGTGGCGGCTTACCTTTGATGCAGGAACTGGCGAATTGGTCGAAAAGAAAAGCCTATTGGAGCATGAGGGAATTTATGAAGAAAAGATACCGTCTTTACCTTCAAGTGCCCGCACAAAATTTGTTCCAGAATCGCACTATGATGATCCGCTGGGTAGTATCAGTGGAATGGTATTGGCGAAGGTTCATCTCCATACCCCTTTTGATACACTTACAACTGTTGGATTACCGAACGTGGAGTTAACAGTGAATGGAGTTAATACTCAAACTGATTCGGATGGATTCTGGACACTAACTTCGGTACAATACCCACTGACAATACAGACTTCGTTCAACAGCAGATTCTTCAGCGTTCTCCGTCAGGATATGATACCCAATAGCAGCCTGACGAAAACTGTTACCAGCGGATCAGCGGATATTCTCTGGGACGATTCGAATTCAAATCCGACCGAGCGCGACGCATTCTACTCTGCCGCTTTCGCACATTTAGCAGATAAACGCATAGATACAAAGCTTGCAAACATTGATCTGCATATGAAAGTCAATATCAACTTAAACTCTGTATGCAACGCATATTATATCCCTGCCGATACTTCCATTAATTTCTTCGTTGCCGGCTCCGGCTGCTCAAATACCGGTCAGATAGCCGATGTTGTCTTTCATGAATATGGGCATAGGGTAACAAATGCCCGATATCAGCAAGCTGCCGGTCAAAATACCAATATTGTTGACGGGTCTCTTAGCGAAGGTTTCGCAGATCTTAATAGTGCCTTTATCCGAGACGATCCGCGTATCGGAATCGGCTTCTTTGGGAACAATAACAGAATTATTCGAAGCTGCGAGAATTCAAAAAAATGGCCGCGAGATATTAACCAGGATATTCATATCAGCGGTGAAATTATTTCGGGCGCATTCTGGGACTTACGTAAATTGATCGGTCATGATACAGCCGAGCATTTATTTCATTTTATGGAATATCAGATGCCCGATGGAGTCGGAATAACCGATTCCGCTTCGCTCGAAGAGGCTTTTGCAAATACTCTTACTGCAACAATACTGACTGACGATGATGATAATAATCTTTCCAATGGCACGCCTCATTTAAATGAGATACTTTCTGCATTTAAGCTCCATAATATTACACTTTCCAATTTTATGAATTTAGATTTGGATAAGGTAAAAGATCAGGATACATCTGTAACCTCTTATAAAATAATGGCTACAGCTTCTTACAGTGGTATCGTAGGAAGTGTCAATAAAAATAGCGTCAAGGTATTTTATTCCATAAATAATGGGCTTACCTATTCTTCCGTCTCTCTTCAATCTGTGGGAAATGATGTTTTTGAAGGTGCTATTGCAAAAGTACCTACTGGCACGATCGTAAAATATTATTCATCTGCAGCATCAACATTAGCGGAAAACGATACTATCTACAATCCGCTCCCCGCTCAGGCATATAGCTTTCTCGTTGGTTACAGGCAATTCCTTTTTGACGATGCCGAACAAGATAACGGATGGTCGTTAAATTCCCCAACTGATCAGGCTACAACAGGGCTTTGGGTTCGGGGTAAACCGCAAGGAACGTACTCCGATCCGACTCCTCCAATTCAATATATTCAGCAGGATACAGATCATACTCCATTTCCGGGCACAATGTGCTATATAACAGGAAATGGCATCGATCCTTCAGGAGCAAACGATCCTAATTTTGCAGGATATGACGATGTCGATAACGGGGCGACAACATTAACCACACCTGCATTTGATCTTTCCAAACTAAAAGCTCCTTTTATCCGCTATTGGTATTACTATTCTGAGNNCACCGGAATTCCAAAATGGGAAACGGACATCTCTAATGATAACGGGGCAACGTGGAAAACGATGCAACTTTCAACTCAAAGTACGAACGGCGCCTCTGGCTTTCCGCAGTGGACAGAATTTTCTTTCCCGGTAAGCGATTATCTCTCGCCGTCCTCTTCCGTCAAAATCCGTTTCATTGCCAGTGATTATATCGGTGCACTTGTAGAAGCGGGGGTTGATGATCTCGAAATTCTTGATCCGATCCAACCCGAAGCAAGTGTTGGGAAGGTGACATATTCAGATCAACTTCCCTATCCCAACCCTATTCATCGCGGAGAAAAGCTGCATTTTCCTCAAGCCGGGATTTCGATGATAACACTTGTTGATCTTGTTGGGCGTACGATCGAAAGATGCAATTTGGATAATGGCTCCCTGACGATGCCAACAAACATTTCTCCCGGCATTTATTTTCTTGAAGAACAGGGGCAGAGATATAAAATTATCGTTACTGAATAGCTTATTGTATAATTAATGAAGACGTTGCCCATTTGCCAGCAATGCGAGAGTTCTCCTCACATCATGGATTTCCTTGTACTCGTCGGATAGACGCGATAGACGATCTTTCTGATCGTATCGAATTGAAGATAGGGATACATGTCTGTCAATGCCTTGATGGCATCATGGGTTCTCATGGCTCCATCCCCTTTGAGTCGCACGAACATCTGACGGATCACAAAATCGCGAAGTGATTTTTCATTGAGAAGATCGTTCGAACGCAGAAGCAGATATGTTTCATCGGTAAGTATTTCTGCAAGAGGATTCGACGTGCCTTCTTTAAGACTGGCCCGGACGCCCGGAAGGTCATCGGCGAGCATAAAAGGGGGTAATTCGTGATGCGCATTGGAGAGGCTGAAACCGGATCGAGTAGTTTGCATAATTGTAGTCCTCAAAAAAAGATGATACGAATGATGTTTGATTAGAAAACCCTCTCTACCTCCGCTTCGCGAGGAACAAACGAACGAATCCTTTTCTTTAGGAATGAAGATAAGATTGCGGGACTATCCGCTCTTCTCTTTCTCGTTCCGCTTGCTCTTCCCGAAGTATTCCGGTAGAGAAATCGTATCAATTATTATTTTTCTGTGACTACAATAAATGTAAAAATAAAAACCTTAGCTGGTTACTTCCGAGGACTAAGTGTCTTTGTAAGGTCACCCGGATATATATAAGTACCCTAAGGGGGCCAATATGTTACAAAAAATCTTAGGTCACAAATCCTTGACCTAAATCAGGAGACAGAGCAAGATGCTTGCAAGTCATTATATTATAATGTTTTAACTTAGAGTATGAGGACTACTCTTCAACAAAAAAACTTTAGATCAATTGTTCGCCGGGCACATTATTTGTGCCCGGCGGTTTCAATCAGATCATTTTGTGATCACCAATTTCTGAGTTACTGCATGCCCATCAGACGTCAGGACGGCATAATAGACTCCGGCAGAAAGAGAAGAAACATCTGCATCAGCAGTGTGCTCGCCTTGCCCGAGATATTGAGTAAGTAAGTTCTTTGCCTCGCGGCCAAGTTCATCATAGAGAAGTAATGTCACGCTTCCTTCTTTGGGAAGACGGAAAGCAATTGTCAAATGACCGTTCAATTGAACAGGATTAGGGGAGATGCTCGTAAATACAGGTATTCCGGAACTGACCTGCGATGAAGCAACGCTACTGGCAATAGTGCGGGGAAGATCAGCAATATTGATGCGGTACATTCCTCTTCCATATGTGGTAGCAAGAAGATATTGATTAGTTGTTCCGCGAACCCGGAGTTTTGTCACCTGTGTAAGCGGCAGCCCATCACGAATAGACTCCCAAGTGAAGCCGTTATCAAGCGAACGCATCACGCCAAACGTATGCCCTAAGAATAGATCGCCGTTCGGTGCGCGTGTAATCGTTGAAGCATCGAGATCAGGAAGATTTGTTGCAGGAGCTGTCCACGTTTTTCCGAAATCCGTAGAAACCCAAAAGTGCTTTCCACCGAAACCCGATATGCTGGCCCATACTTTACTCGCATCATTCGGATCTGTGAAAAAACCTGAAACTGTGCCGATCTTGGTAGTAGATTTAACCCAAGTTACGCCGGTAAGATCACCAGCATTCTGAGTCACATATACATATCCGTTGCCCGCGCCGACATAAACAACATTAGGGTCGGCAGTCGCAACATGTAATGCTTTAGGTGAAAGACTGCTGGAATTAATCTCATAAAGGCTATTAACACCGTCATTAGAATAATAGACGTTGTAATAACTTGCTATGGCAACCACTGATCCGTCTGATTCTGAAACATCATAGGTCATATAGAATGGCGCAGACTCCTGTAAAAGTCTGGAATCTGACGGGATAATATTATAAGGATCGCCAGGATTCGGACCGGTATTCCATGAGTTACCGCCATCACCGGATTTTTGCAGAGATGCATTGATATAAGTTGAGTAAACAGTTGTCCCGTCCGATTGTGAGATAAAGCAGCGTCCTCCGTCACCTCCATGTGTTTGTTTGAATACCGGAACGCCATCGATGGCACGATTTATACCATTATCCTGAGCACCGCCCACAATAAAAGAAAAATCAGAAGCTGCATCGCCGCCCACAAAAAGCATATTTGAAAGCATAGCGTTCTTACTTTGAGACCATGAGTTTCCGTTACTTCCACTGGAAAATATGCCGCCATCTGTCAATGCAAAAAGCTGCCCGTTCGGACTGTAGGCAAGAACGTGAATATCGGCGTGAGTAAAATTACCGTTTGAGGAGCTTAATGTCCATTGTGTGAGTTGATTCAGAGAAGGTCCTCCATTCGTCGATCCCCAAATATCCAAGCCCCCAACAACGACATTATTTGCATTACTAGGGCTAACTGCGCAAGCATTATCGTACCATGCCTGCTGAGACATATAATTCTGATCCCCCCAAACTAGTGTCCAGGTATTCCCGTAATCATCGGATCGAGCAACGCCGATGGACCCTCCATTGGAACTTCCGATACTAGCATAGATCTTCGATGGATCCTTTTTTGAAATGCCGAGCGTAGCAGTAGATTTACTGCCAATATTAGAAGCAAGATCGGAACTCCAGGTTGTGCCTCCATCAGTAGATTTTTCAATTACCCCGCCACCTCCAACGTAAATATTTTGCCCATTTGTTGGGTCGAATACCATGTGCGTCGTTCCGCCAATGCTTACGATATGTTTCCACGTTAATCCTGAATCAATACTTTTACGGATTCCATCAGGACCGGTGATATAGATCGTCGAATGGACTTGAGGATCGATCAGAACTTGATTACATTGAGTACCGACGAGATTTGTTGTCGCAAGATGCGTCCAATTCAGTCCTCCATCAATGGATTTATACAATCCGTCGCCGGGCCTGTCATAAAGATCGCCAGTGCAAGCATAGATGATATTACCATCTGTATAATCAACTGCAACTCCACCCATTGCATAGGAACTCCACGAATCGCTGAGGTTTACCCATGTGCTGCCGCCGTCCGTCGTTTTCCATAATCCGCCTCCGGAAGTACCAAGGTAAAAGATCTGGGCATTTTTTGGATCGAAGGCTATAGAAGTGGGACGGCCGCTCACTGTCCCTTGAATATTATTTGGATTTGAAAGATCTTCATTTTGAGCCCCACCGACCTGCTCCCAAGCTGGAGATGACTCTATCATCATTCCCTTTGGGCGAGGTATAGAAATAAATTGCTGATAGCCTCGCAAACGAGCTTCTGCGATATTAGTATCCGGTCCGGACATTTCTATTGCACGCCAATATGCTGCGCGTTCTAAGTAATTCTGCTTTTCTGCCCAATCATTATCTGGCATACTTACCTTACTCTGTTGTGCATAAGCACTTACAGATAAGAGGGTTAAGAACAGGATATAAAGTTTTTTCATGGAAATATTTAATGGCCTAACTTGACAAAACAATAATTTTAACCGATGCGTTTACAAAAAATAAACTGTAGATTTTTCTATTCGTTTTCTGCACGGTGCTCAACTTCCGTGCCAAATATATTTTTGATCCTTACTTCCTATAATGAGCATTTATTTGACATTTTGTTTCAAAACCTGTCGATTCTAAATTCCGGGATGTTACCGGTCGTAATTTTGTAATAGTATCAATATTCATCAATAACACTTCAAAGAAGAAAATGTCGCAAATCGGTACATCGTTTGATCGCAGTACATCAGCATTTGCATCGCAGACAGAGCATCATTTGAATGAACTGCGGAAACTTCGTGACTTGGAAGAAACGATCAAACTTGGCGGAGGTAAGAAAAATATTGCCAAACAGCACGAAAAAGGCAAGTTGACTGCGCGAGAACGCATTGCTCTATTGATCGACCATGATTCCCGCTTCGATGAATTAGGTCTGTTTGCTGCATACGAAATGTATGAAGATGAGGGCGGTGCGCCTTCGGCAGGTGTTGTCGCCGGTGTGGGTCGGATCAGCGACAAGCTCTGCATTATTGTTGCTAATGATGCTACGGTAAAGGCAGGGGCTTGGTTTCCGATGACATGTAAAAAAAATCTGCGTGCACAGGAAATTTCGATCGAAAATCGCCTCCCTATTATTTATCTTGTCGATAGCGCTGGAGTTTTCTTGCCCATGCAGGATGAAATTTTCCCTGACAAGGAAGGCTTTGGCCGGGTATTCTACAACAACTCTATTATGAGCGCAATGGNNTAGGAATCGTACAGATCGCTGCGATTATGGGACCTTGTGTCGCCGGAGGAGCGTATTTGCCCATCATGTCGGACGAAGCATTGATCGTAGAAAAAACCGGATATGTTTTTTTAGCAGGAAGCGCCCTTGTCGAAGCCGCAATAGGAGAGAAAATAGATAATGAATCATTAGGCGGAGCCAAGGTTCATTCGGAAATATCCGGTGTTACTGACTATAAAATGCCGGATGATAAAGTGTGCTTAGAGACNNGTTTCGAAAATAGGAGAAAAACCAAGAGCCGGGTTTGACAGAATTGCTTCGTCCTCTCCAAAATTCGAAGCAGAGGAACTGCTGGCATTGCTGCCGACTACTACGACGAAACCTTACGATGTTTATGAGCTATTGGCTCGTATCGTCGATAATTCCGATATCGACGAATATAAAGCTGAATATGGCAAAACCATTGTCACGGCGTATGCACGTATCAATGGCTGGGCAGTTGGCATCGTTGCCAATCAAAGGAAGGTCGTCAAGAATGCAAAAGGCGAGATGCAAGTCGGGGGAGTGATCTATTCCGAATCTGCTGATAAAGCTGCGCGGTTTATCATGAACTGCAACCAGAAGCTCATACCCCTCATATTTTTTCAGGATGTGACAGGTTTCATGGTCGGCTCACGAAGTGAACAGGGAGGAATCATCAAGGACGGAGCGAAAATGGTAAGCGCTGTGGCAAATTCCGTCGTTCCAAAATTTACTTTTATTACCGGCAATTCGTATGGCGCAGGAAATTATGCTATGTGCGGCAAGGCCTATGATCCGCGTCTCATCTTTAGCTGGCACTCGGCGCGTTTAGCGGTGATGAGCGGAGCGGCTGCATCGAAGACTCTCTTATCGATCAAACTTTCTTCATTGAAAAAAAATAAAGAGACTATCACCGAAGAAATGCAGAAGAAGATGCTGGACGAGATCTCGGAACGCTACGAAAGCCAGACCGGAGCACTTTATGCTGCAGCACGTTTATGGACAGATGGCATTATCGATCCCAGAAGAACACGTGAGATCATTTCGCTCGGAATCGAAATGGCATCGCATAATGCGGATATTCCTAAATTCAATCCCGGTGTGATCCAAACATAAAATAAGATGAAGGGCGAATAATTCACCGGAGGTAAATTTTTAAAGTGGAACTTTTTTACTAAATAAAAAGCCGGAGGGCTCTCCGGCTTTTCTTGTAAAGAAATGAAAAACTATAACGGATTTATCCGGACTACTATAAATCTCGGAGAATAATTAGGATCGTCTTTTCTTCCAAGTTCTCCGACAAGGAATGCCTCATATATCCCTCCGCTTTGCGGCGTGAAAGTAAACGAGAATGGCAAAGCATTTACTATAGCTTTAAGAATAACCTGAACACCTCCCGGTACGACTAAGGAGGAATCAAATGTCTTGAATTGATTACCCAATGCCGGTTTCGTGCCGATCTTTTTTAACAAACGTCCCGTGCTATAATCACTTGAATCCTGTACACCGTTAACAAAAAACATGGCTCCGTTATTTGTCGTTGACTTCAAAGGGGCAACGGGATAGCCGATAAAATAGCCTAAAACGATCCTTGCCTGCCCTGCGATCGGCACATCGGGAATAGGAACGGTGTAGGTGCCGGCGGCAGAGTCGTAGGGTTCCGCAAGGTCAGTTGCCTTTGGATCGACCTTATGAACGGAATCGAAAACAACGATCGCATAAAGTTCATCGCTTTTAAACGGATGCCCGTTACCGGCATAGAAACGGAAAAGAATGCTATCGGAAGTGCTCGGATTTTTAAATGCCGGCTTTACCATTTCGATCAATATTTTATCCACTAAAGGCGTCGTTGTAGGAACAACGTAGTACACTTTATCATTAGAATTTCCATCGGTGCTCGGATCCGCTCTTATAGCTGCCGGAGCTAAAGAAAATGGGAACAGGTTCTGGTAGTCATATACCGTATTATTATTAATAATAATGGCAAGTCCGCGTCCGTTAGGAGGTTGAGTATAATCAATCAGTTCCTTACCCGGAGCGCTGTTCGGCGGAAGCAGTGCATTGATAATATTAAACCTGAAAGTCAACGGTGCAGTAACTGTGAGGTCAGTGCCCGGATCATCGTCCCAAATCCTGATGCGTACCGTATCGTTCAATGTCAGCGAACCGGTAGTAGGATCAGGAATGCGGTAACCAGGTGCTTGCCCTCCCCATGTGACGGTATGGTATGTTCCGGCAGCAAGTCCGATTCCGGCAAGACGACCAAGTACATTATTTCCACTGACGACATAAAATGTGACTGACGTATCCCCTGATTTAGGAACCGGAATACCTACGTAAGGGCTTGCTACTTTATAGGGGTCATTACTGGCTATCACCATACCTCCAAGCGGATCCCCAACCATAAGAGTTAACTGGGGATAAGCAGGCGTAACATTGACAAACCTGAAGTATGCCAACGAAGTGGGCTGATTAGCAGGAGGATTGTCGTTGAAAAGTGCAGTATCAAAACTCCCGCCATTGACAGAACCGTTGCCAGCTATTAACCAAGTCTTTTTATCACCAGGCATAAGAGTGACATCGGTTGTAGCAACGATCAATCCTTGCGGGTTTGCCGATGTTTTTGAACCGGCTTTAATGGCAACTAAATGATAGGTCTCCCCTGCTGTACGATTCGTTGAAAGATTAGTAAAATACGGTGTAATAATACCGTAGGTCAATGCTGTCGGAGTTTTTGACATCGAATCCGTCGATGATGCATGAGGAGGATACATAAAAATTTGTATCGGATCGATCTGATGATAATCGGCAAAACGAATCTCTGCCAAAGCGACATAACTCGGATCGGTAGCAGTATCTTTACATCCGTTAACAAGGAATGCTCCCGTTACCAGGGCGAGAAAATAAAATCCGATAAGGATACGATTTTTCATTATTTTATACAAGTTAAGATACTATAAAAATTCACACAACTTCATGTTTGTATTAATACTACCCGAAAACCGCTCAAAAGTAGCAAGAAATTCCCGATGTTCCAGTCTTATGCTCAATATTTGGATTACAAATATAAGCAGAAAAGCGGTTTCAATCCCCTTTTGTGTTGTATTGAGCCAATTTAAAAACTATCGCCGGAGAAATTCTCCAGGTAATACTTCACGCGCTCAGTAAACTGTACTGCATACATTCCGTCAATGAGCCTATGGTCGTAGGAAAGTCCAAGATACATCATGGGGCGAATAGACATCGTGTCGCTGCCATCTTCGTCGGTGATCACGATTACGCGCTTAACGATAGCGCCTGTAGTCATGATCGCCACTTGGGGCTGATTAATGATAGGTGTTCCAAAGAGATTCCCGTACATGCCGGGATTCGTGATAGTGAACGTTCCGCCTGAAATATCGTCCGGTTTAAGTTTTTTCGTGCGCGCACGGTTTGCAAGATCGGCAACAGCTTTTGCAATACCGATGTAGTTCAGATCCTGGGACTTTTTAATCACAGGCACGATCAGGGCCGGCGGCAGCGGTGAACCTTCCGCAGGCGGAAGACTTACAGCGACTCCGAAATTAATATCCTTTTTTACATGGATATCTGTTCCCTCAACACTTGAATTGATAAATGGAAAATCTTTAATTGCCTTTATCATTGCCTCGATCATGATGGGAGTATAAGTCAGACCGATGCCCTCCCTGCGTTTGAACTCGTCCTTATTTTTCTCTCGGAATTTAAAGATAACTGACATATCAACTTCCGTAACACTCGTGACATGAGCACTTGTTTTCCTGGAAAAAATCATGTGCTCTGCTGTTTTCAGACGAATATTATCCATCGGAATAACAGTATCCTCGGCAAACGTTACAGGCGGGCCTGGCGGCTGTTCTTTTGCCTTTGATCTCAAATCAGGCTGTCTCTTAGCTGAACCACGCGATTGGATGTAATTAAGAATATCGTTCTTGTTTACCCGCCCTCCAAATCCGCTTCCTGAAAGTGGGTCAAGTTCAGAACCTGCAATCCCTTCCTGCTTTGCAATTGACCTGACAAGAGGCGAATAAAAACGATTTCCGCCTTTGGAAACGCTCGTTGCACCGACAACAGGCTGCGCTGCAGGAACGGATAAAATCGAAGAAGCTGAAGATGGCTTTTGCTGCTCCCCATTCGTTTTTGCAGGAGCAGGTTTATCTTCTGATTTGGCTTCAGGTTTTATCTCCTGATCCTTTTCCGGCATAGTACTTGGCGAAGCATTAGCGGAGGAAATATATCCGATCGTTGCACCGACGGCGATGGTTTCCTTTTCCTGTGCTTCAATTTTTGTCAACGTACCGGCAAATGGCGAGGGCACTTCTGTATCAACTTTATCGGTAGAAATTTCAACGATCGGTTCATCTTTTTGAACCGAATCACCTTCCTTTTTCAGCCATCGTAAAATCGTACCTTCTGTAATTGACTCACCCATCTTCGGCATAATGACGGCCTGGCCTGAGCCATTCGCTGAAACAAGAGTGGATTTTTGAGGTGGTCTTTCCTCTTGTTCAGGCTTTATAGCTTCCGCAGGCTGTTCAGGTTTCAGTGCTTCCTTATCAGTTTTTTTAGGTTCCGGTTGTTGTGAACCGATACTCTCTGTTTTTTCTCCGGCTTCGCCGATTACAGCGATCAAGGCTCCGACGGCAACTGTTTCTTTTTCCTGAGCTATTTGTTGTAATAAAGTCCCTGCAATAGGCGCAGGAACTTCCGTATCAACTTTATCTGTGGATATCTCAAGGATGGGTTCGTCTTTAGCGATCACATCGCCGGGTTTCTTCAGCCAGCGCAGGATCGTTCCTTCGGTGATCGATTCGCCCATCTTGGGCATGACGACATTTGTAGCCATTAAAATTTTCTTTGGTTGTTTTTCGAAGTTCTCATAACAACTAAAGTGAAAGCTTCGCTCCGTAAATTCCTGTCGGAAATTGCGAATCTTAAATCAAAATGTTACAAGGGAATTGGTAAATGTGAATTAGGCCAAAAATTTTAGGATTATCTGTACGATCTCCGGCCTGCTGCCAAGACGCACAGGCGGTCCCCAAAGACCTGCGCCGCATGATACATACACATGTGTCTTACCTTTTTGTATATATCCGAAACTTAATTCATAGACTTTCTTCGTAATAAAATTCAGCGGCCAAAGCTGCCCGTGATGTGTATGTCCGGATAATTGCAGATCTGCACCGATACTTGCGGCTTCATCCAATTTG
>PLXB01000476.1 GCA_003151215.1 Ignavibacteriota bacterium | reverse complement strand
TTCCATCATTCAAACAACTGATAGTGGATATGTAATCGCAGCTTCCACATCTTCAAATGATGGTGATGTAAGCGGGAATTACGATGGTCTCAATGCATGGATCATAAAACTAAGCTCCTCTGGTGACCTCCAATGGCAAGAATGTCTGGGAGGGACTGGTTATAATATTCGTTCGATCATTCAAACAACCGACGGAGGGTATATGGCAGCTGGCTCCGATGGAGATTTTTGGATAGTAAAGCTGAGCCCCACTGGCATCCTTGAGTGGCAAAAATCTTTGGGAGGATCAAATGCCGATAATGCCTATTCTATCGTTCAAACTCGCGACTGGGGATTCGCAGTGGCTGGTTCCACATCTTCAAATGATGGCGACGTAAGTGGAAATGCCGGAGATAGGAGTCAGTATAGGGATATATGGGTAGTAAAATTAAGTCCCTTTGGTGATCTCCAATGGCAAAAATGCTTTGGGGGATCTGGAGCTGATGATGCTTCTTCTATTATTCAAACAATAGATGACGGATTTGCAATAGCGGGTTTCACCTCTCCCCCTGATAGTGTTGCAAATGGTGGCGAGGGTGCTTTCTTCGTCGTAAAACTGAATTCTGCTGGAGGTCTTTTATGGCAAAGGTCTTTTGGGGGACCATACAGCGATTGGGCTACATCTATTATTCAAATGGCCGATAGTGGGTTTGTGGTAAGTGGCATCACAGAATCATCTTATAGAGACCCAAGAGGAGGCTATGGAATGCTTGATGGATGGATTGTAAAACTGAATTCTGCCGGTGATTTTCAATGGCAAAAATTCTTAGGGGGATCGTATCATGATAATATCTTTTCCACTATACGAACAACAGATAACGGACTTGTATTTGGAGGTTCAACATTCTCAAATGATAATAATGTGAGTGGGAATCATGGTGGTGAGGATGCATGGGTAGTAAGGCTTGGTAGCGTGTCTGGCGTAGCTTTGGATGATGATCCTAAAGGGTACCCAAGCTTACGAACAAACCACCCAAACCCATTCCATGCTTTTACTACTATTGAATATTCTCTTCAGAAACAAGCTCTCGTTATGCTGGAGATTTATGATGATTTGGGAATAAAAGTCAAGTCCCTAGTAAGCAAAGTCGAGTTGCCCGGCAAGTATTCTGTCCTTATTGACTTGAGCGATATGGCAGCTGGAACATATTACTATAGAATTCAAGCTGGAACGCTGGTAGAAACCCGTAAGATGATTTTGCTGCCATAATCCTCATACCCAGTTTCAAGAGTAGCAAGCTCCCAAAAGGGCGAAGTACTCCGCCATTTCAGGGCTAAGAAAATTTCTCGTCAATCACTGCCCAGGGTTTCGCCTCGCTCCACCCTGGGCTGCGAGTACTACGCCGCTCCACGGCTGAGAATTGAGTTGCTCGTCACACGGGCCGAGCTTCATTCACGCCTTTAAGAGTACGAGTCAGGCCGATTAATTCATCGAAAAATATTTTCATGCGGTCCACTCCTCTGGTTTGCCGGAGCGGTTTAAAGAGCTCGGCATTGTCCATTGCTGCGTCCTTGTTCATCATCGCTGTGATAAAAATATCCACGGGAATATGGACTGAATTTTTAATCGGGTGCATCTGAAGTTCGATGACGACTTGGCGTAGCTGCTCGATGGCGCGAGCGCCATTAGCGTTGCCATATCCCGCAAAGCCGATCGGCTTGTGATTCCATTCCGGATAGAGCCAGTCGAATGCGTTTTTGAGCACGGCCGGATATCCATGATTGTATTCCGGCGTCACGACGATAAAGGCATCTGCTTCGGCAATTTTGGCGGACCACCGTTTTGCCAGATCGTTCGTATAATTTCCTTTCAGCATACCTGGCGAACCAGCTTCGTTGAAGAACGGCAGCGGCCAGTCACGCAGGTCGATAAGCTCGGCCTGCACCCCTGCTTCCTTTTTTAGCTCGTCATAGATATATTGGGCAGGCTTTTCACTAAACCGATTTGGCCGCGTACTTCCGATGATGATGTGTATCTTAATCAAATTGTTATAAGGTTAATTGATCGTGTCAACGATATTCGTTTCAACAATCGTTCTTTCTCTTTATTCGTGAATTTGATCGATAAATTGGATTTTTGGGAACAGCAAAAAATCTTTGGAAAAGTTTTCCAGAAATTGGTGCCTTTATGAATTATAAACGCACACACACAAACATAAAAATTTGATTTGTGGCAGAAATAGCAGAATTTGGCCATTTGGCTGCAATTGTAATGGCGGTGTTTCCCCGCCTTTTAGCCAAATTTCGCAAGGCGTGGAAACCGCGCCACTACATTGAATTTCGGTTAAAGTAATCCTTCACAATAGGACTTAAACCACGCAAAAAATCGTTTTGTAGCGAGCCTCAAAATTGGCTTTAAACCCCTTATTTAGTAACGAGTAATGGGTAACGAGTAACGAGCGGTCCCGCCCCGGCGGACGCCCTATCTTTACTCGTTACTCATCACCCGTTACTTTGATTACTTGCACAGCATGGCAACCATTACAGAAAAGATTTTACCTCGGCAGCTTGAAGATGAAATGCGTGACAGTTACATCGACTATTCGATGTCGGTCATCGTGTCACGTGCCTTGCCGGACGTTCGCGATGGGTTGAAGCCCGTTCACCGGCGCGTCCTTTATGGCATGAACGAGTTAGGACTCGGTCCTAACCGTCCCTACAAGAAAAGCGCGCGTATCGTCGGTGAGGTGCTTGGTAAGTATCATCCGCACGGTGACTCGGCTGTGTATGATACGGTTGTCCGTATGGCGCAGGACTTTTCGATGCGCTACCCTCTCGTACAGGGACAGGGTAATTTTGGATCGGTCGATGGCGATTCAGCGGCTGCTATGCGATACACCGAGGTCCGCATGACTCCTCTCGCAATGGAAATGCTGCGCGATCTCGAAAAAGAGACGGTCGATTTCGGCCCCAATTTCGACGATACCCTGCAGCAGCCTCTCGTAATGCCTGCCGGCATTCCCAACCTTCTCGTTAATGGCTCGACCGGCATTGCTGTCGGCATGGCGACGAACATTCCGCCGCATAACCTCACCGAAGTCATCAATGCCTGCCTGGCGTACATCAAGACTCCGGATATTACGAGCGCACAGCTCATGAAGCACATTACCGCCCCCGACTTTCCGACGGGCGGCATTATCTATGGCTACGATGGCGTGCGCGATGCCTATACAACGGGCCGCGGTCGCGTTATTGTCCGTGCTCGCGCGACAATCGAAACGGCGAAGAACGATCGCGAGTCTATCATCGTGACCGAGTTGCCTTATATGGTCAATAAGGCGTCGCTTATTGAGAAAATTGCGGAGTTCGTGCGAGATAAAAAGCTCGAAGGTATTTCTGATATCCGCGATGAGTCCGATAAAGACGGGTTACGTATCGTAATCGAGTTGAAGCGCGATGCCGTTGCGAAGGTTGTGCTGAACAATCTCTACAAGCATACGCAAATGCAGACGACGTTCGGCGTCATCATGCTTTCGCTCGTCAATGGCGTGCCGCGCGTGCTGGAGCTTCGCAGCATGGTGAAGTATTACATCGAGCACCGCAATACTGTCGTGCTCCGCCGCACGCGTTACGATCTCGATCAGGCCGAAAAGCGCGCTCATATTTTGGAAGGCTATATCA
>PLXB01000467.1 GCA_003151215.1 Ignavibacteriota bacterium | reverse complement strand
CTGCAGCATCGACAATGTTTTCCGGAGCGACCGGTTTCATATGCATCAATTCCGTACCGACTTCGGCGCGCGAAAGCTCGAGCAGTTCGCTGACGATCCGTAAAAGACGCCTGATTTCCTGCTTCATTGCATCGAGGATACGCGCCTGCTCGGCGTTCATCGGTCCGATCCTCTCATCCTGAAGAAGCCTGAGACTCATATTCAGGGCAGAAAGAGGAGTGCGAAGTTCGTGAGAAACAGTAGTCACAAATCCCGATTTTGCCTCATCCAGCGCTTTGAACTCCGAGACATTTTTTAATTCTATAATGTAACCGAGTGCTGTGGAAGGATCTCCCTCGCTCAGTTCAACGCGAATAATATCCTTCAGGAAAAACTCTTCCTTCGTTTCGTGGTAGATGCGAAGATAGGAATCTTCACCGTTCTTTTTTTCAGTCGGAGCAAGAATATCTTTGATCAATGTCTCGATTAAATTATTTGATTTTGCAACTTCGCGTACATCCTTGCCGATGAGTTCAAAGTCGGTTAAACCGAGTAATTGCGAAGCTACGGAATTGACAAGAATAATACGCAGGTCATTTCCAAGAACGATCACGCCGTCATTCATGCTCTGGACGATGGCTTCTGAACGCTTTTTTTCGGCGATGAGCGCATCGATGTTCGAGCGTTCATACTCATCGAGTTTGGAGGCCATCCGGTTAAAACTGAGGGCAAGTTCACCTACTTCATCATGAGATTTTACTTCGATCCGCTCCGAATATTTTCGATCGGCTATAGATTTAATTTTCGCCGTCAGCTCCGAAATAGGATTGATCACGAGCGCCGGAAAGCGGAAGATCAATATGATAGCCAGAACAAGAGAAACTCCGGCCATAAGGAGAGTATAGAGAATCGCATCTTTGGAAACTTCTCCGGCCCGCCGGTTTCGAATATCCATTCCCTTCGTATTCACGTTCAGGAGTGCGACGCAGCTCGCTTTTACGGAATCGTATTGCGGAGCTAAATCCGGAAGCACAACTTTCCGCGACATCAGCGAAGAAGTTGCCACCATCGTATATCCCGAATAACGCTTACGTATCTGTTTCACGATATCACCTTCGCCCGGTTCGGTGACGTTTCCCTCGGCCAAAACAAGATTATGCATAAATGCCGAATCGGCGCGATGAAATATTCCGCTGTACTTGCCGGTTTGCATCCCGGAATCAAGTGCGTTGTGGCTGACCGCATTATCCATGAGGTCGAGGGCATCGATCATTGCATTTGCATCGGCAATGCTTGAAAAATTATCCTTCATGATATTTTCAGACGCATCTCCAAGACGTTTCATGAAAAATGTTGCACCAAGGGCAAGCATGAAGATGAGCAATGTCATCACACCTAACGCAATCATTATTCGTGCTTTTAATTTCATCTGATCTTACAACGTTGAAATGATCTGAATATCGATCGAAACACCTTCGGTCGCAGAGATCAACTTATCGACGATCGATTTTGTGAACAGAGTAGATTTCTTATGATGAGGCCTTCCTAACACCAACGACTGGATATCCCGTTCTTTCGCAAACCGGACTATTTCAGCCACAACATCATTCCCTGATATTTTCTCGACTTGTGCCCCTAATTCCGTTGCCATCTTGAACGTATTGATCAAATGCCGCTGCACAGCCAGATCGATCTTATCGGGAGCAAATTCAGGCGTCTCAATGAAGAGGACATACCACTGCGAATCAAAACGATCTGCAAGGCGTGCGGCCTTGCGTATCAATCGCTCTGCGGATTCCTTATTGATCGAAATGCAAACGGCGATCTTTCCCTGCTGCTTTTTCCCGGAAGTCTGCACTTCCGTATCTATCTTTCGCTCAACCTGATTCGCTACTTCCCGCAATGCCAGCTCACGGAGTTTTAAGAGATTATCCCGCTGAAAGAAATTGCGGAGGGCAAGTTCTATCTTCTCGGGCTGGTATATTTTGCCTTCTTTCAGCCGCCCGATGAGTTCATCAGCGGTGAGATCGATATTCACGACTTCATCGGCAAGCTGCAGGACTTGGTCGGGAATCCGTTCGGTCACTTCGATACCGGTGATCTTTTCGATGATATGATTAAGGCTATCAATATGCTGGATATTGACGGCGCTGATGACATGAATGCCGGCATTCAATAATTCCTCGACATCCTGGTATCTTTTTTCGTTTCTGCTTCCCGGAACGTTGGAATGGGCAAGTTCATCGACAATAATCACATCCGGATGTCTTGCAAGCGCAACATCAATATCGAACTCTTCGAGTTCTTTGCCGCGATAGAATATTTTCTTTCTCTGAAGGAGCGGCAATCCTTCGAGCTTCCGTTTGGTATCGTCCCTTCCATGCGTTTCGACATACCCAACGACGACATCGACGCCGAGTTTCAGAAGTGCCTGAGCCTCTTCGAGCATCCTGAATGTTTTTCCTACTCCTGCAGCCAGGCCGAGATAGATCTTCAGCCTGCCCTGCCTTGACTGTCGGATCAATTCAAGGAAATGCTCGACATTCGATTCACGAGATATATTGGAGTCTTGAGACATATTAACTCTTCAAACAAATCAAGGCGGAAGAAAAGCCCCAACATGATCTTGCAGAATTCTACTTATTGAGCGTATCAAAAATCCTGACCGGCAGGATCATTGAATTGAGACCGTCGAATTGGAGGCGGCGCTGGATCTGGTTTGCCGTTTCATTATGAAGGAAGCGCTGGTACCACCGTTCTTTTTGGAAGACGAGTTTGCTCGCAAAGAAAATTGTTTTTGGAAATTCTTTGGCTATATCGAGGCAGAGTTGTTCGACCTGATCAACAACTTCAATACCCACACTTGCCCGGTAATCGGCAGCGAACCCAACACGTCTGGCGAGATCAACATATTGCTTCAGCGCATCTTCAGTCACATTCGATAGATGGCCGACTTCCTCGCCTGCCTTCATTTTTACTGAATCAAGGACTCCAACAGAAACAAAGATCACATTCTTAAAATTACGAGGGAAGAGCCTTTGAATTGAGAGCAGTGTATGCACTCCAAGTCCGCCATACCCACCAACGAGTAAGACGGCCGTTGGTGAATTCGGATTAAGGGTATTATCCTCTGAAGGCTCGGGCAGCGGAATGTTACTCAGCATTTCATCAAGCTTTTGTACACTCTTTCGCACATCGATATAATGTTTCTTGATCCAAAAGCAAAAAAGAATAAGACCTACCGTTACTACAAGAGTTATCCAGCCGCCAACGAGAAACTTCTCCAGGATATTAACGATCAGGATCGAGAGGCAAAGTGTCAGGCCGATAAGATGAATAAGGATCTTCTTGTACCAATCCTTATGTTCCTTGCGCCCTTTGTACCAGAAACGCACCATTCCCGTTTCTGTTAACGAGAACGTAGCAAATACGTTGATCGAATACATAAGAACGAGCGTGGAAATATCTCCGCCGGTAATGAAGAGAGTAATAATACCGGCGATTCCCATAATGATCACACCGTTCTGCATTGTCAGGCGATCGGAAAGAGAAGTGAAACGATGCGGCAGCCATGAATCCCCTGCCATATTTGCCATCACACGAGGCCCATCAATGAAGCCTGTTTGTGCTGCAACAAACAGCAACATGGCTTCCGAGCCGATAGCAATCCAAATAAACAGATCTCCGACATGATAGGTACTAATCATCCACGTGCCTGCAAATTTTTGAAGCAAGACAGCATTCATCGTTTGTCCTTCGACTGGCATTACTCTGAAAAGCAGATAACACATCATTATTCCACCTGCCGTTAGAGCAAGCGAGACTGACATGTAAAGCATCGTGATGCGCGCGGTATGGACTCTGGGTTCACGCATGATCTGCAAGCCGTTCGATACGGCTTCAATTCCTGTGTACGTTCCTGCTCCCATAGAATATGCGCGGATGAAGATCATGAACATTCCCATCAGGCCGATCGTGGAATATCCATGGCTAAATCCTGTCGAAACTTCATGAGATACCTGTCCGATATCGGGAACATGCGAAAATATTCCGACAAATATCAATATTGCGTGAGTAACAATGAAGACCATGAATATCGGCATGAGAATCTTAACCGATTCCTTAATGCCTCGCAAATTCAATCCGAGAAGAAGAAAGATCGCACCGACTTCAACCGAAAGCTTCCAATGCGCCCATTCAAGTGGCAGGAAGCTAAAAATCTGATCGGCGCCGCTTGCAATGGAAACCGAAATTGTTAAAACGTAATCAACTAAAAGTGCTGATCCGCTGATAACACCAAATCGAGGTCCGATGAGTTGTGTTGCGACGACATATCCTCCTCCGCCGGAGGGAAAATGCTCGATCAGCCTCGAATATGCATAAGAGATGATAAAAACGGTAAATGCAGTTGCAAGCGTAAGAGCAACGGCAAGGTAGGTGAAGTTGCCATTTCTGGTAATAAGTGCACGAAAAGATTCATCAGGTCCGTAGGCAGAAGATGAGAGCCCGTCAGCTCCCAACCCTACCCATGCAAGAAATGCAACAAGCGAGATAGTATGGAAGACTTTGGGATCTTTAAGGTTACGTGGTTTGCCAAAAAGCGTTCGCCGCGTTTTTCGGAGAAAACTCTCTGCTTCAATGATTCCGGTAAGCCGGGGGCTAAAATTTTCTAATGGGTCGCGCTGAGAAGGCTGATTTCCTTCGAGGGGATCTTCCGGTGCTTGGATATCCATAAGGATAGATTAAAACGTAACACGTGCCTTCGTTAAAATAGGCGCGCAGAAAACGGGGAAGATCTGTTATTAGTTCATTTTAGTATGTGGGTTTCGTCAGCTCTTCCCTCACGAACTAAGAGTCCGTACCACTCTGAGCATCAGGTAACTTCTGTTAACAGTAAACTGTTCATTATCCACTTGCAGCACCTAAAGCTATCATATCATCTCCGCGTGATAGTATGCTTCGTCCTCGGACTCGGCATTGCGATTCTATCCGCGACCGATCTTACTGCCCGCTCCCATAAACATCCAAAAAAAAGATCGGAAAAGCCCCTCTCCAAAATTCACACTACGCGCCTTTCCCGCGAAGCAGAACTTGCGAAACTGCAACGAGAGATCGCAGAAACAGAACACGAATTGCGTGAGCATTCGCAACGCGAGCATCGCACGTCACAATCGCTTGCTGCCTATGATAAGAAAACGAAGAAGCTTAAAGCGAAACTTGTATCCTTCCGCAGCCAGGTGGCTGAACTTGAATCGCAAGTCGAAGAATTGGATGTTTCCATTCAGCAAACCTCATCCTCGATTGATACCCTAAAAAGCACTTATGCTTCGGGAGTGGTTCGAAAGTATATGAATGGGACTTATACGAAGTATTCGGCCGATACAACTCTATTTTCTGGCTCAAAAGAAAACGCTGATGGATTACGTGACGCATATTTAGGCTACATCGTTAGTTCTGCTTTTCATCGGAATAAAAATGAATTGGATTCTACAAAGTCAACGCTTTCAGAAAATAAAGAAGAGGTCTCTGCAACACTCAATGAAGAATTAAATCAAATTGATGTTACCAGGCGAGCGCAAGTAACAGCCGAAGAGCAAAAGCATGAGCAGGCTGAAAAATTGAAAGAAATTCAGTCTTCAAAACAAACTTTGCAAAAAGAACTTGATAAACGCAGGGCAAGTGCAAAGAAGCTGGAAGGAATTATTGCAAATCTTGTCGCCAAAGAAGAAGCGGATCGCAGGGCAAAAGAAAAAGAATTGAAGCGCCGTATGACAGAGCGAAAAAAGAAACGCTCTGCAGGCAGGAAACTGTCGATTACCGAAGCGCAGCAGGAAGCAAAAGATAAGATCGAAGAGAAAAGTCTTGCAGGTCCGCATTCGCTTAGCTGGCCGACAAGTTCCCATAAAGTCGTGCAGAGTTTCGGAGAACATCGCAATACAGAATTGGGAACGGTGACGATGA
>PLXB01000376.1 GCA_003151215.1 Ignavibacteriota bacterium | reverse complement strand
ATGAAGCGGTCGAGTTGCGCTTCGGGGAGCGGATAGGTTCCCTCTTGCTCGATCGGATTTTGTGTTGCAAGAACAAAGAACGGTTCGCTAAGTGTATAGGTCGTATTTGCTGCCGTTACTTTATGTTCTTGCATTGCCTCAAGCAACGCTGCTTGTGTTTTCGGCGGTGTGCGGTTGATCTCGTCGGCAAGAATAATATTTGCGAAGACAGGTCCTTTAATAAAGCGAAATTCCTTTGCTCCCGTCGAAATATTTTGCTCCAATATTTCTGTGCCGGTAATATCTGAAGGCATTAAGTCCGGAGTAAACTGGATACGATTGAAATCCAGATGAAGGACTTCGGCGAGTGTTGAGATGAGCAGTGTTTTCGCAAGTCCCGGTACCCCGATAAGAAGGCAATGTCCACGTGCGAGAAGAGCGATAAGCAATTCTTCAATGACTTCATTCTGCCCCACGATGACTTTTGCAATTTCGGATTTTACTGCTTTATGCCTGACCACTAAATCGCGGGCATATTCCAATTCTTTTCCGGCAAAGCCATTTGTGGATAGGGTTGTTTTCGTTGCTGATTCCACTGTATGGTAAAAAAATGATGGTATATTTTTTAAACTCTAATAAAATCCTGGTCATATATTTCAACCTCGCCAAAAGCTTCCATATCATTTTTGAGTGCATTTGCATCGCCGGAGGCTGATATGGTAATGGTATCAGGATGAATATATGTTTCCGCTGTACGCAAGAGGTCTTCTCTTGAAAGTGTGGCAACTGCATCACGGAATTTATCGTAATAGTCAAGATCGAGTCCGTAAAGAGCAAGCGTTGCAATTCGTCCGGCGACTTGCTGTGGTGTTTCGATCGAAAGCGGAAAACTGCCAATGATATAATTTTTCACCATCGAAAGTTCGTCGACGCTTACCGGCTCTTTACGAATAAGTTTTAACTCTTTAATGATCTCTTCGACAGCTCGTGCCGTGACATCTGTCCGTACCTCTGTACTGACGGCAAAAGCTCCGGTTTGTTTCCTGGTATCGAAAAAACTGCGCGCACCATAGGTAAAGCCGTGCTTCTCGCGGAGATTTAAATTAATACGCGAATTAAAATACCCACCGAGCAGCATATTCAAAACATAGCAGGCAACATAATCTTTATGACTTCTCGAAATGCCGATATGTCCGACTCTGATCGCTGATTGCACCGCTTGCGGCTTTTCGATAAGGACAACCCTGTTCTTTGCTTGCAGAGCCGGAGCAGGAACATCTTTCGTTTCCACCGTAGCGTTTTGCCATCCGGCAAATCGATCACCGAGCATTGCGAGAAGATCGCTTTCGGAAATATCGCCTGCGGCAACAAAAAAAGCGTTGCTCGGAGAAGAAATACCTGAGTAATGATCTTTTAATACGGTAGAAGTAAAGGTCGGAACCGATGCTTCTGTACCATTTGATTCGAGACCATAGGGATGCGAATCGAAAACAATTCTGGAGAACATCGTTTCGGAAAGATAACCCGGGTCACTTTTTGCCTGCATTATACTTGCAATGCGTTGAAGTTTTGCGCGGTCGAGTTCAGCATTGTCGAATCTCGGGTTAAGCACGACATCGGATAGAAGGTCAATCGCCGTAGGGAGGTAGCGGGTAAGAACGGATGTTGAGATCGTGCTGGAATCCCATGAAGCACTTGCTCCCAGGGAGCCACCGACAAAATCGATCTCTTCAGCAATCTCCGTTGCGCTTCGACTCACTGTGCCTTTAGTCAGCAATTCCGCACTCATAGCGGAAAGCCCTTCTTTGCCGGGTTTGTCATTGGCAGAACCATCTCGCAAATAAAGTGTAATGCTTACCAAGGGTTGTTCGTGATTCTCGACAAGATAAAGCGGCGTTCCATCCGGAGTTTCCGACGTAATAAATTTTGGAAAGCCGATCATTGTGATCGGTCCGGGCTCAGGTGGTTTGGTGCGGTCTAAAGTTGTCATTTGGGAAAGTCATCGGCAGAATGGTGTAAGCTTATTCCTCTTCCGGCGGCAAATAAATAACGGAGCATCGTTTTTCCGGTACGAGATATTTCGCAGCAGCTTTACGAATGTCTTCGGTGGTTATTGCTAAATACCGGTCAATGATCGAATTCGCAATACTTGTATCATTAAAAAAAACTCTTGAATGTGCAAGTTGGTCAGCTTTTCCGGAAGCAGTGACTCGGCTTGCGATCAGACGCATCTCTGTTTTATTCTTCGCTTTCTGTAATTCGATTTCACTAACGTTCTTCGTTCGAACTTCAGTGAGCACATCTTCGATCGCCTTTTCGATGGGTGCTAATTCCTGATCCGGTACATTTGCAAGGGCGTAGATCCAGACCAAGCCAGGCATTTCTCGAAGATCAACATATGCCGAGACTTCGGAAGTAAGTGTAAGCTTATACACAAGATTCTGGTAGAGGCGGGAGCTTCTGCCGGTCGAAAGAATATCGGTTAGAAGATCGAGGGCGATCGCTTCGTCGGTTCCTTCTGCGGGCATTGGATACGTATAAAAGACCCCCGGCAGAGGCACAGCTTCTTTGGTGATGACTTCGCGGCGTTCAGCGTATTGATCGTCTTCATTATAAATAGGACGAATGACCGGATTAGCCTGATTTGGAATTTTGCCGAAATATTCCTCGATCATCTTCCGTGCATTTGCTTCGGCAAACGCGCCTGTAAGCACAAGCACAGCATTGCTGGGAGAATAGAATGTATCATAAAAGTCTTTGACATCGGCAAGTGTGGCAGCTTCGATAGTTTCCATATCACCGATAACTGTCCATTTATACGGAAAAGTTTTATAGGCAAGGGCCATCATTTTTTCGGTGAGTGTTCCGTACGGAGTATTATCGTATCGTTCGCGCTTTTCTTCCTTGACAACATCTTTTTGCGTTCTTNNCGGTCACTTTCAAGCCACAGCCCTAACGCAAGTTGATGTGCAGGAAGCACTTCATAATAGTTCGTTTTATCTTCGGTAGTATACGCATTATCGTATCCGCCAGCTTGCGTGATATAGGTATCGAACTCTCCCCGTTTCACATTGGCAGATCCTTCGAAAAGTAAATGTTCAAAGAGATGCGCAAACCCTGCACGATTGGGTGTTTCATTCTTTGAGCCGACATGATAGGCGATATTGAGACAGACAATAGGAGCTTTATGATCTTCATGGAGTATCACATGGAGTCCGTTAGGAAGATCGTATTCAGTATATAGGATTGCACCTGTTTGTGCGTTTGGTGGATTCTGCACTCGTATCTATTATTTATCTAT
>PLXB01000334.1 GCA_003151215.1 Ignavibacteriota bacterium | reverse complement strand
GGTAACCTTTTTATCTATTTCATCGGCGGTAGATTGATGCGGCGCTGTTTTGCCGATGACGCCATGAACGACTCCGTTCGTTTTTGAGGAAAGGATACGTACCCGATGGGAAGCAAGGATCGCCGGATCGACTCCGCCGACTTTCGAAACATAAATAAATCCTTCGCTGGAAATATAGCGGATGATAAGCCCGATCNNTGACCGACGATCATTATGGAAATATTCTCCGTGCCTTTTAATGTGGCGACGTTATTGCCATAGGGATCGATGGATATCTCAGGTATAACGGGCGAGACTTCGCTGCGCCAAAGCTTTTGCACATTCTCTTCATAATTCGAAGGTCCGGGACATTCGATGAGTTTTTGGAGGAATTGTTCTTGTTGTTCTGTCATGGGGTTTGGTGTACTTATTGAGTTCTTAGTTCTTAATGAAGGGGAGCAAACATTCATAGTGAAATATTGCTTCCCCGAAAAAGTAGAGACGATTGACGATTCACCAAAGACGATCGGCGAAAGTTAGTATTTTTGTTATGCCGAATCCTAACACTACTCACAAAAATGAAAACTGTTTCAGTCGTTTTATCCGGATGTGGATATTTAGATGGCGCAGAAATACGGGAATCCGTTGCAACTCTCTGGGCGCTATCGCTGCATGATGTGGAAGTTAAGATCTTTGCACCCGATGAGGCTCAGCAAGTTGTGATGAATCATTATAGCGGCAAAGCGACAAGTGAGACGCGCAATATGCTTACCGAGGCAGCCCGTATTGCCCGCGGCAAGATCGAACCGCTTTCGCAATTAACCGAACATCACTATGATGCCCTCATTATGCCCGGCGGGTTCGGAGTCGCAAAAAATCTTTGCACTTTTGCTGCCGATGGAGCCGGCGGCATCATTCTCTTCAAAGAATTACAAAGTGATATCATTGCTATGCACTCTGACGGCAGGCCGATCGGCGCAATATGCATTGCTCCGGCACTTATCGGACTTGCGCTCAAAGGAAGAAAAATTGAAATGACACTCGGCGAAGACGGTCCCGAAGCCGAAGAATTAAGGAAAATGGGACATATGCATATAGTCAAGAAGCCAAACGAAATTCATGTCGATGTAGCAAATAAGATCGTCACTACTCCCGCTTATATGTATAGCGATGGGCCGATCAATGAAGTCTTTGAAGGAATAAAGAAATTAGTTGATGAAGTAGTAGGGATGTCCTGAAAATTGACCCTTTGAATCCTAAGCCGTCAACGGCTGGATGCTTTCTGTTTCCTCCGGCAATTCCATCGTCTCATATGCATTCAACCTATCCATATCGAGAACAATGCTTCCATCGGAAGCATCTTCGATCATCGGAATGAATTTTGCTCCGGTAACGATCTGATGGGATTTATACGAAGTGCGGGAATATACGATTTGAGAGTAGGTCTCGTCAAATGCCTTCAACTGAACAAGAACTTCCGTTTCTTCACGCTCCACATCTTCACGCGAACGACCGTGGAATGGACTATCTTCGGCAATCGGATGAACAAGTGTCCAACTCGTTGGGAGTACGTTGATACGATTGAGTTCGAGTTTGAGTCGATAGAAACGGCGCTGGTGTTTTTCATCGATCAGTTCGGTTCTTGCCATGGTTACATCGGCTTCGATCTCGATAAGCCGCGATCTGCCGCTATTGATCACACGGAACATCACACCCTTTCCGCCCCGGTATGGCGAAACAAGTATATTATTCGAATAGACTACTTTTGCCGTCGGCCGGGAAAAACGTCCCCAAAGCAAACTTGTTGAAAGCGCGAATACCAGTAAGCCCATAGCTGATTCAAGCGAAGCAACGGCACTTGCCCAGAATCCCACAGGGCTCATGCGTCCGTATCCGACCGTCGTCAGAGTTTGAGAACTAAAGAAGAACGATTCCCAGAATTTATCGGAAGAGGAATCCCCTATCATTCCCATGAGATGCTCCGATCCGAGAAAGTAATAGATCGTACCGAAAACAAAATTCAAGGCGACGAAGCTTGCTAAAATGATCCCAAAGAATTTCCACCAGCCCAACATAATAAGCGTATGATAGGCATCGGCAAGTGTAAGTTTTCTGTCGCCTTTACGCCGGACATTAAATGATCCGTCAGGATTAACGAGCCGCTGATGAGCTCTGCTTGCCCTGGTACCGAAACCAAGTTCGGGCAAAACTTCGGGCTGTTTCTTTGTGGCTTTACCGTTTTGTTCCTTCGCCATAAGGTACAAATTTAAGCGATGCAGAGTTAATACAATAGCGAAGTCCCGTCGGCTCCGGTCCGTCATCGAAGACATGTCCCAAGTGTGCACCGCACGTTGCGCAGGTGATCTCTGTGCGTGCCATAAAGAAAGTGTTGTCAACTGATTCTTTCAGGACAACATCTTTTGTCGGCTGATAAAAACTGGGCCAGCCGCAGCCGGATTCGAATTTTGTTTCCGATGCAAAAAGAGGAGTATCGCAGACAATGCAGTGATACATTCCGCGTTCATGGTTATCCCAGTACTGTCCGGTGAAAGCCCGCTCCGTTCCTTTTTCCTGCGTGACGTTATATTGCTCCGGCGTAAGCCGCTTACGAAGATCTTCTTTCGTGAAAGTCGTATTCATAAAAAAATAAAGGAGAATAATTCTATTCTCCTTTAGAACTCCGAAAGTGGAAAAATAATTAACTCTTAAAATCCTTCCCACCGATAGGCAACGATGGTACCGGTATTATCAATAGTGAATCCACGGACGTTTTCACTCCGCCCACGGAATGGACGGGAGTAATGAATATTACCCCAATAATCGCGCCAGGCATATCCCGGTGAACCTGTAACGTATACATGTTTATAGGTCAACTCCCGTGAGCCATCGGGAAGTTTGTACGTATTCGATGGCGGTCCCCATTTGGCAACAAGCTCGGTTTCGGATTTTCCGACCCAACTTTTCATTCCCTTCTCGATCTCCTCGCGCCGCTCAGCCTCCGAAGGTCCGCAGCTATTCAATAGAAGAACAAAAGCCAAAACAAGTCCGTAAAAATATTTTGTTTTCATTTTCATGATTATAATAGTTTCACTATAATAGACACATACAAGGGCAGAAATGTTTAATAAATATTGATGAGAAATATTTCATTTATCTCACCGCATCCAAAACAATCTCCGCAATATCCCTTACCCGCACATTATCCGCTTCATGTTTTGCTTTTACGCCATCGGTCATCATCGTCATGCAATATGGGCAGGCAGAAGCTATGATTTTTGCATCAGTAGCAAGGGCTTCTTCCGTTCGTTCGATGTTGATTCTCTTTCCTTCTTTTTCTTCCATCCACATCTGACCGCCGCCTGCTCCGCAGCAAAGTCCTTTGGATTTGCTGCGCTCCATCTCGACGATCTCAAGTCCCGGTATCGCTTCAAGCGAAGCGCGAGGTGCATCGTAGATGCCGTTCGATCTTCCGAGGTAACAGGAGTCATGGTAGGTCACGCGCTCATGAAGATCTTTGGAAACCACGAGATCTCCTTTTGCAAGAAGCTCGGCAACGAAATCCGTATGATGAACGATGTCGTAGTTTCCACCGAAATCGCCCCATTCGTTTTTGATCGCATTAAAACAGTGGGGGCAAGTTGTTACGATCTTCTTAATATTATACCTGTTCAGCGTTTCGATATTATCTTTAATCAGTGTCTGAGCTAAATATTCGTTACCCATTCTCCGCGCAGGATCGCCGGTACATTTTTCTTCAGTGCCCAAAATTTTAAAATTGATCTTGGCGATCTGCATTAACTCAGCAAAAGCTTTTGTAATTGATTTTGCGCGTGCATCGAATGAACCTGCACATCCTACCCAGAAGAGGATCAGATCTTCTTTTTTAGATTTCGCAGAATATTCCGCCATCGTTTCTATGCCCATGCCATGCGACCAATCGGCACGTTCGCTCGGAGAAAAAGCCCACGGAGAATAATTATTTTCCATTGAACTGAATGCTGATTGCAATTCAGGCGGGAAGCTTGCATCCATCATTACAAGGTTGCGCCTGAGATCAACGATCTCATCGACATGCTCTATCATCACAGGGCATTCTGTCATACAGGCCTGACATGTCGTGCATTGCCAAAGCATTTCCTGAGGAATATAATCGCCGATAAAGTTCTTGCTTGAGACTTCTTCCTGTGTCAAACGAGGACGTGTTCCGAGAAGTGTTCCGGTGACAGGCAAGTGTTCAGTGCCGGGGGTTGAGGACTGAGGTTTGCCTGCCATTGCATCTTCCCATGATTCGAAACCAAATGCGCCTTCGGAGATTTTATAGGGAGCCTTGTCAATCATCCTCTCGCGTGTAGCAATGATGATCCATCTCGGATCAAGAACTTTGCCGGTGATGTTCGCCGGACAAACTGCTGTGCATCTTCCGCAATGTGTACAAGTATCGCCGTCTAATAACTGCTTCCATGTCAGATCTTCGACATCTTTTGCTCCATATTGAGAAAGTGTTTCATCTTCGAAGTTGATCGGTTTGAGATAATTTTTTCGCTTAAGATCGGAGAGATACACATTCGGAATGCTCGTGATCACATGCAGATGCTTCGAATATGGTAGATAATTCATAAAGGCAAGCACACTGACAATATGTACCCACCAAAAGCCTTCGTACCATACGAGCGTTTGATTACACGGACAAAGAAAGCCTGCGATAAAACTTGCAATCGGACGAACTTCATTAGCATAAATGCCGCCTGTTGCAATGCGGGTTGCATTCGTCATGAGAAGTGCAATAACAATTACGCCGATCGCATAAAGGACAAGCTGTGCGTCGAGCCTTTCATGCTTATCGCCTTGCAGACGCTTTATTTTTGAAATGAACCTTCGCCAAAGAGCGACAATAATTGATAGTATAATCAGTCCGATAAAAACATCCTGTGATATGGTAATAACTGAATAAAATCCTCCGAGAAAGGAAAGCGAGAACCTTCCGAAAATTCCTTCGCCGATCGATTCAATGACGGCAAAAAGCAAAACCATGAATCCCCAAAAAATAAATGCATGAACCGGACCGGCGATCGGATCGCGCATAATCTTCGATTGTCCGATAGCAATGATCATCGTGCGCCTGAACCGCTCAAAGGGATTATCAAAGCGGTCAGTCCATTTTCCGATACGCAGAAAATCCAGCAGCCTGCGGCTATTATAGATGATACCGCCGAACGCAATAATGAGAATAATAAGAAATATGCAGGTCTTTACGGTCATAGTCAGAATATACTTCGAGCAGCAAAAATACGGCTATGCAGACTATAGTACAGCATTTGCGAAAACATTAGGATTTTCAATTGATTTTTAACGTATATTTGTCAAGCCTTAACGATAGACATATCCCCGATGGCAGCTCAGAAGAAAACCTTTTCAGCGAATACGATCATTTCGATAGATCAGTCGGCTATAGTCGTAAAAACCCTTGCTCCCAAAGGTTGGGTTACCGAAAACACTGCATTCCTCATCATTCATGGCATCGGCAACCAGAATCCGCTTGAGACACTTGATTCTTTCGGACGAGGTTTCATCCATGCGTATGCCGATGAGTTAGGTTGTCCGATCAGCGCCTTCGTTGTGACCCATGAAGTTGCCGTGAAGCCGGATTTGGTTGGAGGCGTATGGTTCGATAATTTCGTGCGCATATCAAAATCAGGCGAGGAAGCACACATTGATCTTTATGAATATTATTGGGCGAATCAGACTCAGGATAAAGCATCGCTTCACCAAATACAGGTTTGGGTGAGTGATGTTGTCAGGCAGGCGAAGAAATTTTATGAAGAGAATGTAACAATGGAGGCGAATGCTGCCGACAGAAAATTTGCAAAAAAATCAAGCGAGAAAGACCCGCTTACGAATCAGTCAAAAGTAAAATTTCAAGGCTTTCGGTATAAATTTTTTCTGTTGCTTGTTGCGCTTGCTCTTCCGCTTTTCAATTTATTTCTGAAATCTCCGCGTTGGATCGCAAAGAAAAATATTCCGGTCATTAGTTGGATCGCCGATCTTGTCGCCGGTTGGTGGGATGAAACGATCTCCGCGCAATTTGCTAATGTTGTCGGCGATATAGTCGTTTATAACACTTCCGATGCGAAATCATCACTGTATGAAATTCGCAAAAATATTCTTGCAGGTGCAGTTGCCTCTGTACGTTATCTGATCGAAGCTCCGAAAAATGAAAGCGGGCCGCCATACAGCCGTGTCATATTAGCCGGGCATTCACTTGGAACGCAGATCGCCTACGATGCGATCAACCGCATTAATCATCTGATCAATTTTGAAGCAATTGCCGGTATCAGAAAAGATGGAGTACTCCTCGACGCTAGTGGAAAACCGAATTCGGAGAATAAACAAATATCTTCTATCCTATGTGGATTAGTAACTTTCGGTTCGCCTTTGGATAAGATCGCATTTTTTCTTCGCGAACATATTCACCGCGAAAATAGCATCATGCTGCAGATCATTAATGATTATCATTCCTTCCGTCAGCGGGATTGGTATAATATTTCAAACGGCCGGGATCTCGATATTAAGGTTGAGAAAACGATCGCTCGACTCTTCGAAGATATTCCCTGGCGCAATTATTTTGACAAACGCGATTATGTAAGCGGCTCACTTGATTTTTATGACGGAGTGCTCAATATTGATTGCAATTACTCTTCTAATCCCATCAAAAAGATGAGGAATGGAGTTCTCAAAACCTATACCAGCGGCCGATTCTCCTTTACCCATTCATGGTATTGGGATAATGAAGCGATGTTCAAAGATATTATCGAAAATTTCCTACGGTAGATTTTATGCCAATACCCGCATAAATCTATTTAACCCATCCCTGCAACCATAAGATGAGAACCAACCCTCCAAAAACGATTCTGTATATTCCGAACCCTGTAAAGCTATGACTGCGCACGTATTTTATCAGCCACCGTACGACTACAAGAGCAGTGATAAAGGCAACGACAAAACCAATTCCGATCGTAGCATACAGATCGGAATTGAGGACA
>PLXB01000009.1 GCA_003151215.1 Ignavibacteriota bacterium | reverse complement strand
TTCCCCACACAATTCGCTCTTCAGTCAGTTCAAAATTCGGACGCGAAAGTATGTATGAGCGGCACACAAGTAAAGGCCATCCGTAATCTCGCCATGCGCCAGATTGAGAACTTGATATGTTCATCCACATTAAAAACCCAATCGCGAGTAGCAGCAGCATAACTGTCGACAAATGAATCTGAAACCAACTTCGTTTTGGCACTCGTGTCATTGTTCTTTTGACTCGTCGAAAACCGGTTCGAGTCCGGGAATCGGAAGCAATTTCGGATACAATAATCGTTCGGTGAATATCGCGGCCAGAGAACACGCAGCAACGCCACATAGAACATCAACAATGAGCGCTAACGCACGGAAGTTAGTGTGGTAATCGCCCACGTTGAATTCGGACGGGGTATTGTATCCGTAGATAACCATCGGCCAGCCAACCTCGACAACTGCGAAATGGTAATAGCTTCCCGTCGTGGTCACAATAGATTTACTTCCATCAAGAAAAATTGCGTGATTATAATGCTTTTCCTTTGGAATGTTGGCGGCAATAATCATGCTGAGCACAGCTATTACAGCCATCATGCTGCTTAGATGGAATTGAAACCACCTGCGCTTAGGATTGTCGGTCATGGCTTTTTCTCGGGTACGGACTCATTTAGTACCTCCCGTAGCATATCCACATCGCTGTCTTCGAACTTTTGAAATAAGAAGGGAGCTTCTTTAGCGAATATTTTTCCATCCTTCACTGTTAGCGCCCAAATACATCGACGGCCTCTTAAATCATCAACCGTCTTGTAATCTCCAAACTCTTGGGTGGGACTGTGGACAAAAATCGTCCATTTCTTGCTTTCAGTTTGCTCGCCGCGAAATATTTTATCAATGTCCACCGCTACGGTCCATCTATTCGTATCCGCTATTTCCCCATCGTCGCGAATCGACACCGACGCAATAGTTCCTGTAATGAATGTGTTGTATACGGCAACCATGCGTTTCAGCCGAGCTTCCTGCTCATGTTTCGCACTCGAAGCAGTGAATTTTCAAATATAATTACCCTCAGTATCAATATAGCCAAAACGCTTATCCTCACCTTTGACAAGCGCACGGTTCTCAGAAAATTCGTAGCCTGCCTCAAGTGTTGGCTGTACGACAATATTTCCGTCTTTCGCAATATACCCTGTTTTTCGACCAATCATTATTGTAGACAGACCACAAGCAAACCGGCCCGCGCATTCGGACTTGCCTTCGATTACGACATCTCCTGACTTATTTATAAACCTCCACTTTGAGTTCATTACAACGGAGGCAAGATTGTCGGAAAAGTCATATGCGTAGTCATACCTCGGAGAAATAACTTCTTTTCCTACGGTGTCAATGAAGCCATAACGGCCAGATGACGCCAGTACACGCGCAAGACCATTAGAAAAGGCGCTTACTTCTTTATAATCTCCAGCCGAAATCTGCTTTCCATTCACATCAATTATGAACCATTTGTCCCCAACTCTTGCCGCTGCAACTGAATTCGAGAAATCAACAGCCTCATCGAAATCGAAGTCAATTGCGCGATTTCCACTCTTGTCAATATAGCCCCACTTTTTGTTTAGTAAGGCCCGTCCCCTGCCACTTTGGAAATCAAACGCTTTATCGTATTTGCAAGGGATGACGAGGGCACCAGACTTGTCGATATATCCAAATTTGTCGCTCTCGGAATTCTGCTTCATTGCGAGGCCTTCCGAAAATTGACAGGCCATCCCCTTTGACTTCTTTATGACTACTTCGCCTTTCGAATTAATGAAGCCCCACATTCCGAGTGAGTCGTGCCCTCTGGCAAGTCCTTCGGAAAACGAATCCATAAAGTTAAAATCCTTCGTANNCACCAAGGTCTATTGCCGCGAGTCCTTCAGAAAAGTGTCCACACGGTATTAAATCAACGTGCCCTAAAGCATGGGCTTGATTTGGGTTGAACAGAATACAGACTACAAACGGAATTCGAAAGTATTCTAACCATAGACTGAACATCGCTTTACGCCCCTCCACGCACATGATAATTTGAACCAGTGACGGCTGCGGTTCTCGGTTATAGAAATTCGATTGTAAGCATGTTGAGACGCTACGCCATAAAAAACATCCCGTTCTGTTCACTGTACCGCACTGTGGCGGGCTTTTGGGGGCTAGAGCGTGCTCAAAGGTACTTTGGATTTCCACAGCCATTCAGTGGCAACAACTAATAGCGCTAACAATGCCCCACCTAACACCACGTAACAACAGACTGTTGTGACATTGTTTGGTCTAATAAGATTTTGAATAAGGATGACTCTTTTATTTCCGAACTCTGGCACCTTGATAATTCTTGGATGATGATTATCACCTTCAAGTTCATCAATCATCCATTGGGTAGTCGAGAGATACTTTACTCCAACAGTGGAATGATTGTACAATGGCCACCCGGGCGAACGAATAGTTATGCGACCTTCGATATCACTTAACCAATATTCATATTCGATAGATGGACGAGAGAGATTCGACCACAAGAGGAAGCCCGCCGCGACCATCCCCACCACCGCCGTGCTCAAA
>PLXB01000140.1 GCA_003151215.1 Ignavibacteriota bacterium | reverse complement strand
AATAGCCGGCGGGGCGCTCAATACTGCAGAGGGAGCCGATGCTACTGTCTGCGGAGGTGGAGGCAACTATGCAGGGAAGTTAGCCTTCGTAGGAGGAGGCAATGATAATTCTGCAAATGCAACCAGCTCTTCAACAAATAACACAGGAGTTATCGGTGGAGGCTGGTTTAACATAGTGGACGATCAGTATACAACTGTTGGAGGCGGTGATAGAAATCAAGTCTATTCTGTACACGGTACTGTGGCAGGTGGCGATCTGAATATTATTAATACCGGTGCAACAGATGGTGCAATTGGCGGCGGTCAAATTAATACGATATTTAGTAATGTCGACCATGGTACAATTGCCGGCGGTTATAAGAATAACATTAAATCCAGCGGACGTTTTGCATCGATCCCCGGTGGTGACAGTCTCGTGGCTCAAAGTTATGCTCAAGTCGTTATCGGACACAATAATTTACGGCAAGGAACAAGCACAAAGCCAACCTCACTTCCGCCAACCTCTATAATAGGGAGTGATGCTCTTTTCATTATCGGAAACGGAACGCCGCCCGTAGGGAATACTGCTGGTGTTCCATCAAATGCTTTCGAAGTCTCAAATAATGGGCATTCGATCGTATTTCATACAAATGGATCATCACCGGCAGTGATTAACGGAGCAACATATACTGATACTGTTATTTACGCGTGGGGATCAGTAACATACGTCGGCGGAGTACCTACATTAGGATCTTCATTCGGAGTCAGTAGTATTATACGGAATCCGGGTGGACCAGCCAACGGTCAGTTCTTAATAACCTTAACGTCGCCTGCGCCGATCACGAACGGAGTCGTAGCAGCTACTCTTGCCGAAACGGATCCATGCTTTGAATTCATTGGGGCGACGACAGTCTCAAGTGGGACTTTTATAGTTTCAACTTCTGCTGCAGCCGGGGCACCTCTTGCTTGTCAACCAGCAGATAGACAATTTACGTTTATCGTAACTGGAAGGTAATTTTTTTTTTAACCCGTCAGAGAGAGTTCAAAGGACTTCCGTTCTAAAAGCGGAAGTCCTTTCATTATATGCTGGATTTTGAACTCATCAAGAATAGGATTTCCTCTAATACGCATGCAAAGAGTATGCGCAATAACCTTCATAGGCCTTCCTAAACTTTGCTTATGAGTGTCTTCTGCTTAAACTTATTTTGTTACGAAAAGGATAAATGCGTTATCGAGCATCTTCCAATCATTATTGAGTACAGTTGAGAAATACGGCATGTTAACAATTTCGAACTGCTTTGCAGTCTCCTTTATCTGTGCAATACTTGAAAGAAAATGAGCACCGATCGTTTGAATGGATTCAGAATTATTCCTTGTTAACGGTTGAAGGCGCACGATACTCTTGCTATCAATCACGCGCATAATTTCTTCGCGAACAGGCGTTGACCATTGATTTGTATTTTGGGACGAATCTGAAAGAATGACAAAAATTTCTTCAACGGTACTATCGATTCCAGTATTTGACGATGGAATAGTAACCGTAAGCGTATCGAAAGCATCCTTTGATTGTCCGCGATTGTCAATGACATGTAATTGTGTTATGATTTTTTTAAATTGTCCTTCATTTCTATTTGCTGAAAGCATTGTTATCGGTTGATTCTCGGCTGAAGAATCATCACTCGAATAGTGTGCAAGAACATTGCCGGCATTGATGACAAGAACGGACCATGTTTTTACACCTGCCTGTGAAGAAATAAACCGTGAAACGTTGATAGACGAAACTTCAAAACCATGTTCTCGGTATTCGGCAATAAGAGGAGATAGTATCTTTGAAACGTCAGTGAAATTAATATATGGGTATATTCCGGCAGTAAGTCTCAATTTCACCTTGATNNTCCTTATACTGGCAATATGCCAGGTATTTTCAAGGTAATTGATGACCTGATCGATGCGAGATTGAGCAATTCCCTCGGACTCCGATGACACATACGCTGACGTAATAGTAATCATGCTCTTTGGAAAATCTTGCATTCGACTCCCAATGATATTTAACAATTCGCTGTAGCAACTATCAGGATGAGTTAAATCGAGCGAATCCAGAGAGAATAAGCGAGAGTCAGTTAATAAATGCAGTGATGAAGATAGAGCAGAATTGCTTTCCTTGAAATGGATTGTCGACGGAAGCATAAGGTATATCCTTTTGATACTATCGGCAGCATGAGCATTAATGGTTTTGATCGATTTTCCGTTCGTTGTCAAATGGACGGATGTAAATAAGCCTGTGGTTTCCTGAACAGACGATGTATCTGGCACTGGGTCAGTCATAATACTGATTCCAAAACGAATTCCAGCGCTAAGAGCTTGTTTAGGATACCCTCGAAAAACTTCTTCCAGATCGATCCGTCCGAAAGCCTCTGCATTCAATGAGAAAAAATTCGATAATGGAAAACGTCCGNNTATAGGGTCAATGCTTTCGACGTGTTGGGTAATATTGTTATTGATTCGATAATATCCCCAAATGCCAATTCCTGTAAATAATTTTGAAGTGATTGCATACGTAAAGAAGGATTCAACTTCGATATTATTATTTTTTGTAATAATTCGAAAATCCTTTACACCAGTGGACGAAATAAAATAATTTGACTTAAATACTCCTGAGCTTGAATAGAAAGTACCAAGGAGTGATAATCCATATTTATTAGAAAAGAGTTGAGGCAGCTGAAGATATAGACTTGCGCCAAAAGTATTATTCCACGATACACCTATACCCTGAGTTCCGAAGGTTTGAATGATACCTTGATTCCTGTTGATCG
>PLXB01000459.1 GCA_003151215.1 Ignavibacteriota bacterium | reverse complement strand
TCCCAGACAAATAAAAAGCCGTGTTTTACCCGGCTTTTTATTGCATTGTTGAATCGGTCGTTCAAACTACTGGAGTTTCCAGATCCGTACTTTTCCGTTTTGGGCTGCGGCAAGATATTTTTCGTTGCGGCTGGCTGCCAAACCATCGATCGAGGCAGAGGCAGAAAGCAGCCTGACGCTCGATGTACCGTCGGAGATCTTGATGATACTGACTTCAACAGCTCCGCTGATCGGAGATGATGTATAGACATAGTTCTGCGTAAGAATAAGTGTGCCGGCCCCCGAATCCCTGCTTGAATTAGTGATTCCCGTCAGGTCGCCGATCTTCGCGCCCGCCTTTGTATCAAAACATGAAAGGGGCAAGCTGCCGCCGCCTGTGGCAACGGTATTTCCATCTTCGGATGAGGCGAAATAATACGAGGCTCCTGTCACCGGAAAATTCCGGAGTTCGGCATTGGTCGCGACACCCCAAACGCGTGCAGTAAGTCCGTCTTGATAGATGGCGGCATTCTCGCCGCGGATGAATCCGAAATTACTATAGTAATTATTTTTACCGGTCATTGTCGGAGTGAGCGTATTGATCAAGCTTCCATTTACTGCTGAATAAATGACGATGGTACTTGAAGCAGAACTTAGGCTTGCAATGATCTTGCTGCCGTCATCATAGAGTTTCGCATTGATGATATTAGGGATAGTAGTAATGACAGTAGCAATTGTGCCGGAAACATCATAGACCGTCGCTTGTCCGACGCTATAATTATTTTCTGCGGCAAGCAGCTTCGAACCATCGAGGCTGAACTGTAATGTATTGAATGTCGGAGTACTCGTTGCAGAACTCAATAGATTCCCCTTGGAAGCATCATACACGGTAAGGATCGATCCACCCCAGACGGCAAGGCGCGAGCCATCGGGCGATAGGGCGATTGCCGAAGAAGTGCCGACGGTGATCTCCGTGTAGTTCGGCGTTCCGGAGCCGCATAAACCGATATTTCCGATATTACGCTGTTCGCCTGATGCCAGCGCAGTGACAATCGTCGTGTTGGCAACGTCGCCGTTCGCATTGGTAGCATCTACCGTGAGCGGCACTGTCGAAGGCACCTGCATTCCGAAGTCACCGGTCTTTGTATAAGCATACGTAATATTTTTTCCGTCGGAAACAGTGAGAAGCCCTTCGACTTTCGTCCCGTTGCATTCAAGAGACCCTGAAATTGACGCCGGACATGGTGAGTTCAGAGAAACATCACCGAGATCGAGTGTCTGATCATTGGTTACCGTTACGTTAATAGGTGTATTAATAAAATACAATCCGTTATTTTTTGCGCTTGAAATATCGATCTGCGTCGGACGATTATCCGGGAAGCGAATGAAGGTGATCCTTCCATCCGGTCCGGTTATGCCGCCGGGATGGACAAAATATTTTCCCGGAGCATCGTCAGCAACGATAGAGACTGCGACGCCGCCGATCGGAATTCCGTTACAGACAACGCGAAGCAATACTGTGCTATGAGAGAATCCGCCGCTGCTGCTTGAATCGAAGTAATCCAGATTATGCTCGCTGAAATGCGTGACAGTGCCGCTATAGATTCCGTTCTTTAGTGTTGCGCTGCCTTCTTCTTTCCACATGCCGAGTGTTTCATCGAAATACCACAATGGCATAACTGCAGGAGCTTTGGTGTCGATTGGTTTCGGATAGGAAAGTGTGGCAGGCTTCGAAGCATCGAGCTTCAATGTATTTCCGCTCTGATCTTTGAGTTCGACGCGAAGAACCCCCGATGATATAAGTGAGACGCTTTTGCCGCTTGTAGTTTGAGCGAGGTCATCGCCGGAAAAATAATCGAAGAATGAAGCACTTTGCGGATCGAGAAATCGCGCAGCAACACTGACCGTTCCGCTATAGGGCGTACCCGAAGCATCGGTAAAACTTCCGGCGCTGAATGCGATCGAAGCGCCTCCGGTAACATTCACCGTTCCGCCGTTTGTCGCAGAAACATTTGCTGTTGCCGCATCGCTCATCATCGAAAGCGCCATCCGCGTTGTGCCGTTCGAGTTTGGTACTTCTGCGTGGGCAGCATTAAAATATCCCGCCTTCTTTGCAATGACAACGGCTCTGCCTTGCGGCACCGTTGCATCTTTGAGGATAAAGATACCATTGGCATCGGTCGTTGCCATTTTCGCGCCGGCAGAAACCGATACGCCCATCAGAGACACCCCTGATTCATCGATGATGCGCCCATAGATCGTCGTTGTCTGCGTTCCGATGCCTGCACCGGGGCTTGTCGGTCCGGATGAACAGCCAGTAATGGAGTATGCTATAAGACCGCACAAAGCGATCAAAACGAATACATTTCGCAGACTTTGAAGCCTTGCGAATCGGAGTGAAAGTATGTTTTTCATTGTAATTTAAAAAAGGATTAAAGACACTGATCGGTAGATAAATGCTTTCGGAAGGGAGAAGTTACAGGAGGCGAAGAAAAATCTTTTGGGAGTAGCTGTCTGCTTTTTAATGACTCTTAAAATAATCGAAAGCTTCTTTGCAATCATTGCAGCGGTAAAGTCCTTTGCAGGCCGTCGAACCGAATTCGCTGATGATCTCCGTATTAAATGAATTGCAATGAGGACATTGAAGGAAGGAGATGGTATCTATGGAGGCGAGCGGAGGAGAAATGCCGTATTTTTTTAATTTCAATTTTGCTTCGGAAGAAAGCCAGTCCGTAGTCCATGCCGGAGAATACGTTATCTTTACATTCACAAAACCAATTCCTTTTGAGTGCAGGATTTCTTTGATCTGGTCTTCGATCATTTGCATTGCCGGGCAGCCTGTGTAGGTTGGGGTGATCGTCACCTCACATCCGCCTGAGGTCAGTTCGACCTTGCGCAAGATGCCGAGCTCTTCGATCGTAATCACAGGAATCTCCGGATCCGGGATCTCAGAGAGCAAAGAATATATTTCTTCTTTTGATAAGGTTACCATGTTGCATCAGGATATGCTCTCGGCAAATACTGCAACTCCGCTAAAATGAATCCGAGATTTTCCGTATGCACACCTTTTCTTCCTCCGGTTTGCATATATCCATCGGTGGGGCGAGTTAGTGTTGCGTTTGTGATGGCATCGGTTACTACGACATTCCACTTTTGATAGAGCGAGCTGTTATCAACTGCAATGCCTTCCTCGATAAGCATTGTCTCTACTTCATCGATCTCGAACATCTCACCGGTGAACATCCAGAGATCATCTATTCCCTTTTGCATGCGCGAATGAGATTCCTCTGTTCCATCGCCCAGACGCTGAAGCCAGTCATAAGCATGGCGCCAATGATACTTCACTTCTTTCAAACATTTCACTGCAAGCGAAGCAAGTGTTTCGTTTTTCGATTTTGAAAGAGCTTCGAAGAGCTGAAGTTCGTAAGCAGAATTAAAAATCTGACGTGCGATCGTCATTGCAAAATCGCCGTTCGATTGTTCGAGAAGAAGAACGTTTAAGTATTTTCGCTCCACTCGTTTATATACAATATCGTCTTCTGTTCTTCCTTTGCCTTCGATTTGCGCAGCATACTTATAAAGCGCCTGCGCTCTGCCGATCAGATCGAGAGCAATATTTGTCAGAGCAAGGTCTTCTTCCAAGATCGGAGCATAGCTTGACCATTCGCTCAGACGATGACCGAGGATGAGAGCATTATCGGCAAGGCGAAGTGTATAAGTAAAAAGAGCTTCTTGTTTGGTCATCAGATCGCCTCGGCTCCTTCGGGCATGATATAAAATGTCGGATGGCGGTAGATCTTATCGTTGGCAGGATCGAACAGCATATCGCTGTCATCGGGATTACTTGCTACGACATTGTTGGAAGGAACGACCCAAATGCTTGTACCTTCTTTACGTCGGGTATAGACATCGCGAGCATTCGTCAGGGCCATTTCTTTATCGGAAGCATGGACGCTTCCGGCATGTTTATGCGGAATACCGGGATTTGCCTGGATGAAGACTTCCCATAGGGGCCACTGTGTATCTTTAGAATCTGTCATGTATTATATATAATAAATACTTTAGTGTAGTAGGTCTTTATACCATAACAATTGTACCTCATCCGGGAATTCGGGGTATGCATATGGAGTAATCTGTCGTAGAGTACACCCCTGCCTTTGGTAAAAACGAATTGCAGGAAGATTGTTGCTCTGCGTTTCGATCTTCAATTCATTGAGTCCGTTTTTTAACGACCATTCTTCAGAGGCACGAAAAAGTTGAGATCCTATTCCAGTCCCGCGCTTTTCAGGGCGAACACGAATATCCCATAGGACTCCAAGATCCTCGCGGTCTTCGAGCATTCCAACATCGTTATTCCTTGTAGCGATCGTCGCGCCGCCGACAAGATTGTTATTCTCAAATGCAAGAAAGAAACTCCAGGCAGAAATATCAAACCGCTCTTTCCAAGTCGTTGGAGACATAATGGAATCATAATCTTTTATATAGGGTGCATCGAGTTTGTGTTCGATTAACCCAAATGTTCCATCGGTTGATTGTTTGATATTTACGGTATTTTTAACAAGAAACATTATACGTATTGCTGCATACGCTGGAAGATCATTGGGTGTGGCTTGAATAATTTCGATTGACATTAGACAAATTGAAATTCATTAAGCTGCTTTCTTCGCTCTCTTTGCCGCATATACCGATGCCGCTTCTCTGACCCATGCACCCTCATTATGCGCCTTCACGTGATGAGCGATGCGCTGCTTATTACAAGGTCCGTCACCTTTGACAACGCGGTCGAATTCTGCCCAATCGATCTCGCCGAAATCATAATGTCCGCGCTCGGCATTCCATTTTAATTTCGGATCAGGAATCTTGAGATTAATAATATCTGCCTGCTTTGCAGTCTTATCGATAAAGCTTTGCCGCAGATCGTCGTTTGAATCGCGCTTGATTCGCCAGCGAATTGCTTTACCGGTGTTCGGTGAGTTCGAATCATGCGGGCCGAACATCATCAGCGATGGCCACCACCAGCGGTTCAAAGCATCCTGCGCCATCTCTCGCTGGTCTGCCGTTCCGCGCGACATATGAGTCATTATCTCATATCCCTGCCGCTGATGAAAACTTTCTTCTTTGCAAATGCGGATCATTGCACGAGAATACGGTCCGTATGATGTTCTTTGCAAAGAAATCTGATTCACGATCGCCGCCCCATCGACTAACCAGCCGATCGCGCCCATATCTGCCCAGGTAATGGCAGGATAATTAAAGATCGTGGAGTATTTCGCTTTTCCGGTTTCGAGTTGATCGATCAGTTCTTCGCGGGAAATCCCAAGTGTTTCTGCAGCGCTGTATAGATAAAGGCCGTGTCCGCCCTCATCCTGCACTTTGGCAAGAAGGATAAGTTTTGCACGCAGGCTCGGAGCGCGGGTGATCCAGTTGCCTTCGGGTTGCATACCGATGATCTCGGAATGTCCGTGCTGGGAAATCTGGCGGATCAGATGCTTCCGGTAATCTTCCGGCATCCAATCCCGCGGCTCGATCTTCCTATCGGCTGCGATGAGGGTTTCGAAATGCTCAAGGTATTTTTGTTCGTCCATAAGTTTATGGAACAAAATATGGAGAGATTTTATTTCTTCATAGGTACAAATAAGTCCGATAAGCATTATAGGCTACACAGCCTGATCATAACTCACGACCAACACCTGCGTTAGCGGCAAACTCTGACAAGTAAGAATAAATCCTGTTGCAACATCTTTCGGAGTCAAAGCGAAATTCACTTTCATATGCACTTTACCTTCTAAGAGCTTTGCGCGGCAGGTTGAGCAGGAGCCGTTCTGGCAGGAATAAGGGGCATCGATGCCGATCCGTTTTGCGGCAAAGAGAACCGGCTCATCGGCAAGCATCACGGTTTGATATTCATCGCCATCCATGATGATCGTCAGCTTTGCATCTTTAACAATAGCCGGAATTTCTGTCGGCGTTAGGGTATTGGCAGTTACCGGAGCCGAGAAATATTCAATATGAATGCGCGGTTCATCTACTGTTGATTCTTTGAGCGCTGCAACGACATTATCCATCATCGGAGTTGGTCCGCAGATGAAGAATTCATTATCTTGATTCATGTCAACATAATTCTCCAGAAGTTCGAGAATTTTTTCTTTCGTCATTATGCCTTGTAAGTGCAAGGGATGTCCTGGAGGAGGGGTGTTCAGAATATGGATGACTCCCAGTCTTTCACCGGATTTTTCTGCAAGCTCATCTATCTGTTTTCGGAAAATGATCGAAGGCTCGTCATTATTTCCGTAGAGCAATGTGATCTTGCTCTGCGGCTCTGCCTGCAAGACAGCTTTCATGATAGACATCATCGGCGTTATGCCGCTTCCGCCGGCGAATAGGACATAATGCTTTTTATTTGTCGGAAGCAGTTCCGAATGGAAATTTCCCATCGGAACCATGACATCAATTATATCTCCCGGTTTTAAAATATCATTGATATAATTCGAAACCTTCCCGCCCTTTACTTTCTTGATCGCAACTTCGAGCTTCTCTTTTTCGAAAGGGCTTGAGCAGATAGAGTACGAACGGCGGATCTCTTCGCCTTCGATAAAGAACCGCAAAGTAAGATATTGCCCCTGCTTATACCGGAACTCCTCTTTTAATTCTTCCGGTACTTCAAATCCGAGCGAGACGGCATCCGGTGTTTCCCGGATGATATCGCGTACTTTGAGCGGATAGAATTTTGACACGTGTATTTCTTTGAAAATGGAGCTTATGAAACAATTACTTAGCGGAAATGTCGCATGTGGGGATTTGCAGGAAATTTTTTCTTCTTTTTCTATGTCTTATTCCGATCAGTATCCACACTTTTGTATCATGAAAAAGATCATCGGATTCTTCGCTCTCTTTTTGGGGCTGCAGACGGGGATTGTTGCGCAAACGATCGATTCCCGTTACCTGAATACCCGTATTCTCAGTGTTCCGGATGAGATCGCGCCAAACATTCCGGAAGGGCTTCTTTCCGGCAATGAAGTCGCTTCATTCGATACGACACTTCCGTCAAGAATTATTGCCTCAATGAATGCAACCTACGCCAAACAGCGGCTCTATGCACAATATGGTATTGCGGTCAGCATTCATGTTCCCGGACATCCGGATTGGAGCGGAGCGATCGGGCTCAATGATGCGATCACGCCTATGGATACGAATCTTGTCTTCGAAATTGCCAGTAATACCAAGACTTTCGTCACCGCGCTTATCATGAAGCTGCAAGACCAGGGGAAGCTCTCCATTAAAGATTCGATCGGAAAATATCTGACGTAGAAATATCCGAATGTCGATTGAGCGATCACGATCGAAGAGTTACTCAATCATTCCAGCGGTATTTACGATTATCTTAATGACGATCCGAATCTCAATGCCATACAGGATTTCTATAATTTTAATCCGTCAACCAGATGGTCTCCGGATTCCATCCTGATGACATTTGTCGGTCCGCCCAACTTTAAGCCCGGGACGAGCTACCGATATTCCAATACGAATTTTGTCCTTGCCGGCTTGATCGCAGAGCGTGTCGGAGAAGCAAAACTTGGCGAGCAGATCCATTCGAATTTCATCGACCCGCTAAAACTCACCCATACTTTTTTCGGCGGCGATGATTCTATCACAATGACCTTCGCTCATAACTGGTCTCCGTTCGATTCGACCGATCCCGCAGTTGATTATTACGATATTGATAAGACTGCCCAGCTCACAGGCTCATGGGGAGCAGGGAATATGGTTTCGACTACCGGTGATCTTACGCGCTGGGTGAATTTGCTTTATACCGGACAGATCGTCAGCAAAAGCGCTCTTGCACAAATGATGTCAGTTCATTACTGGACAAACTACGGAATCTATTACGGACTCGGAACGCAGCGCGCTCCTGACGGGACAAAATTTCTCTATGGTCACGGAGGCAGTTTAATCGGATTTAAATCCGCAATGTGGACGAATCCAAAGGATTCGGTCAGCATCGCACTGTATATGAATTCCGATGCTATTTATAAAGATGCTGCTGCCAACGACTACGTCGTCGATGTGTTGAATGAAATTTATCGCATCACGCAGGGCGTAACTGATGAAGGCAATGCATCCGTACCGATCTCGGTAACGGTCTTCCCCAATCCGTCGAGCGATCATGCAACATTTTATTTCCGTACAAACAGAGAAAACGCTGCGAGGTTAACTGTATTCGATGAACTCGGCCGGCCGATGATAACGTTGCTTGACCAAATCTTATCGCCGGGAATACACAGTGCGAGTTGCGATGTCAGTCATTTCCGTTCGGGTACGTATTTTTACCGTTTGCAATCCGGCAGTGAAGTGGTAACCGGCAAGATATTTATTCAATAGCATACATTTTGATCGAATGAAAAACATACTCAGATTTTCCGCAATCCTTACCGTGCTATTCTTTTCGTCATGTGTTCCTCCTCAGCAGGAACCTGCGTCCGAAGAAGATAGCGGCGTAGAGAATGCCCCTGCAAGCTATCAGGAATTTTACGACGGTTTAAGCCCGTACGGTCATTGGATTCAACGTCCGGGAGGCGAATACATTTGGATACCCGAAGTTGGTCCGGATTTCGTCCCGTACTCGACAAACGGATCCTGGGTTTGGACCGATGGCTACGGCTGGGCATGGACATCGGATTATTCATGGGGATGGGCGCCGTTTCATTATGGAAGATGGGATTTTGACGATAGCTACGGTTGGTTCTGGACTCCCGATCTTACATGGGGTCCGGCATGGGTGGTTTGGAGGGAATGTCCCGGATATTACGGTTGGGCTCCGCTCCGTCCCGGAATTTCAGTTGATATCGCCTTAGGCGGCGGCTACGATCCGGGCGATAGATGGTGGACCGTCTGCGATGGCAGATATATGGGACGCCGCGAAATGCGCGATCATTATGAACACGGAGGACAAAATTTGGGACGTATCCGCGGAGGAGAGTCGCGCGTGATCGGCAATGCTCCTGAGGTTAGCGGAGGCAGGCGCGGCTTTGTTACCGGTCCTGCAAAACAACAGGTGGAAACGATAACGCATACACCTGTTCAAGCGGTAAAGNNCCCGGCGAGGCAGTAAGCGGTAATACCTGGAGCGTTTACCGTCCGCAGCCACAGCGTGTTTCCGGATCGCAGGCTCAGCCTGCAGCGCACGTATCGACGCCGCAACCTCAGCCGGCGCAGCATACGACGCCAACGCAGACACAACCTGCAAGAACACCTCAAACACAGGCAGCTCCCAGATCGGTGACAACGCCGCAGGATATTCGCGATCTCCATCAGCAAGCCCGTCAAAGCTCGGGGCGCACTGCGCCGCCGCAAAACTTTCAGCCGAGGCAAAGCGCGCCGCCTCCGCGCCAGCAAATGGCTCCGAGGCAATCGGCTCCCCGTCAGCAATCTGCTCCCAGAAGCAATCCGCCGTCACAAGGCGGAGGAGGAAGACCGAAATAACATTTCGTAAGGGCATGCCGCGCATGCCCTCTTTTTATTTCAAAGCGATTTTCATACTCAATCCCGTTGCTTCCGGAGAGGTATACACTCCGAACGATACATCCTTATCGCTGATCCGGTGCAGCTCCGGAATCAGGACTCCATAGAGTGCACCTATTCCCAGGCCGGTAAGGATATCGGAAGGAAAATGATTCAGACCGAGCATTCTGATATAGCCCAGGCCTAATGGCGGAACGAGCGCTGCAGCGTAGAGCCAGAATTTATCTCCTCCTATTTCCGGATGATAATCGGAATAGACTTTTACCATAAAAAACGTTGCTGCCGATACCGATGCCACATGCCCGCTATAAAATGAATTTCTGTTATTCCCGTTGCTTCGTTCTGCGCGGCTGAGATTATCATAGTAAACGATATGCCGTAATTTTTCCTGGAATAACGGTCCTAAAGGAGTAGCAATATATGTGGTAAGGGATATCGATTCTACTTCCACATACATTGCCAGGATCCTAAACCAATCCTTGTTGATCTTCTCATCGAAAAAAAGTGTAAGCGGGAGAAAAACCCCAGCTGCATTATAGATGGTCGCAATATTTTCCCATTTTGTATAATTTGTCGTGCTCAGCCGCAAAGCCCATCTATCGAATGGATTGATGGAATTCGTATTCAGGCCGTCGAATTCCGCATCGGTAATTGCCGGCTTATATCGGACAACATTAAGCGCCAGCAGATCTGCCGCTCCGCCTGCGACAATGATCGAGCCTGTCACCCACGGATTGACATGGTAAATATGAGACGGAACGGGGTGAGTTTCAAATGTACTATCTTTTGGCGGAGTATTCTGCCCCAAAGCGGAAGTGCTATATATAAGCAAGAGAATCAAACATACATTTTTCATGTGAGTTATGGAATATGTTGTAATCGCTGCCGGTAATGAAGCAGCATCCAGGGGAGGGAAGTACGGAATATTAAAGAGGTTGAGGCTCCTCTATTTCCATAAACAGATACATATTTCTCATGATTCCGGATTGCCCGGCAACCCATACCGTGAATTTTTGTGGCCGGAATTCTATATCGTCTGTCTGGAGAAAAAAATTCAGAACATGAAAGAAACATCTTCGCAGAATAATCCGCCTTTATTGAAAAAACAAAGTCAAGAAGGAGTTAGCGTAGAAATATCTTTCTTCACTATTTTCTTGTCCCAACCGCTATCCACTTTTGGCCATTTTTATCACCGACCATACATACAGTATTTCCCTTGCTTGAAACGGCAAAAGTATGGAATTGTTGGTTTTTGGGATCGTATATACTATCATATCTCATCCATGTTTTTCCATTCCAATGACCTGCCCAACCATTCCAACTACCAGCCCACATATCATTGGCTGAATTACCGCATAAACCAAAAAGGGACGCGTAGGAAAGACTATCAGGTAATTTATTCGGAACATAAACATCTTTCCGCCATGGGTTATTATCCGTTTTTCTGAAAACATAATTCCCTGACGCAACTACGTCTTGATGTCCTGCACTGTCAATAGTCCAAACGCTATAGAGACCAGAGAATAAAGCATCGGCAGAATTGGCAAACGGGTCAGAGGTCCATTGAGAACCATTGTAATGAAGAAGATTCTGTTCACCTGTCATTATGTTCGTGTTGCATGCCCAAATATTATTATCATCCGTCCCCCAAATATATCCAATATTTTGAGTCGTATTTGATTTCATCGTATCAAATTTCATTCCATCATAATGATAAATACTGCCCCCATTTCCAACAAAGAACATATCATTGCTGGATATTCCCCAACAGGCATTTACACCTCCAAATCTAAAATCATCAAAATTCAGACCGTCACCAGTATGTAAGGCTTCTCCGCCAGGGGCAGTAACCCAAAAATCAGTTTTGCTAAATGCAAAAATTCCATCACCAGACAGTCCACCAGTGAGGAGAACGTGATGAGTTGCGTCCATTGCAGGAATGATCGTAAAGTTCATCCCATCAAAATGCCATAAACTTGCTCCACAAATAATTATATCATTCGGTCCGAACACCCAAACACCTGAGAAATGATTATCTGCATCGCTCGGAATTGCATTAAGATATTCCGTCCATGTAAAAGCATGAGACAGTGAATCTTGGATATGGACAAGCGAATCTCTATTGATATTGCAAGTATCACAAGGTTTATTGCATGTATCGCAGGGATGATTCACAACCGGATTATACCGGCAGGAGGAGAATGATCCTCCTGCAAAAATTATGATTATTATTATAACTGGCAATATCTTCATATCCTATTGTACCGATACTACACGAGCCGAGATCACTTCATTCCCGTATCTCATTCACACCCTCCCAGAGAAATAGGGCGTCTCTGCAATATGTGTGAATCATGTAACCTATTTCCAAAATTATGTAACGGTTGTGTCTCACTAAGTCCGTAGTTTGCATGGTTCACGCTTACCGATTTTCTTATCAACTAAGATTATTGGTATCCCGTGGCAGGGGGCATCCCAATGGATGCCCCTATTTTTTTCCTTGTTTCTCCCGTCCAAGGGAAAATTAGTCCCGATAGGGACGTCTGATAGTAGCCCGCCGTTTCAACGGCGGGAGTATGGTTTGATCCTGCTTTTAAAAAACCTCTCACTAAGATTTTCAAAATTTCCCGCGCAGATTTAAAGAAAAATGTGCCTATTTTCCGCTGAATTCGCCAAAGTATATAAAAATTTGATATTTTAGAAATGTTTTTGAGATGAAGACACTATTTTATTCGTATATTTGTATTCGAGAATACGAACATGTCCGGAAAAGTCTGAGTTTCTAAAGTCTGGATAAGTCTTGGGTTCTAAAGTCTGGAAAAAGTCTGTCGGAGAATTCCTTCTCCAAAATTAAAAGTCTGAATTCATTTTGCGAAGCACTTAGCCGTGAGCGCGCGAAATGTTCGTTCATTGAAAATTTAATGATATGTGCCTTTTTCGGTAAGTAGCTCTGTTCCGCACTACGGAATAGGGATGCCGGTAGTGGTATAGTTTACTTTGTCATTGCGAGAAGGGCTTTAGCCCGACGAAGCAATCCCCGCCGATATTAGCAGAATGCCTGGATTTGCGACATCATCGAGGGGATTGCTTCGCATTCGCTCGCAATGACATATGATTTTCTCGGAAACCAAACCACTACCGGGATTTGGGACTGAAACAAGCCCCGGATTGTTGTGTCATTACTATCGGAAGGCAATTATATAGCCCTTCACAATTTATGTGATCGCAATGACAGGATTAAGCGACAATGAGTTATGTGAGGCCCTGCGGGAAGGCGGGGAAAGCCGTGAACAAGCGTTCGCGGAGCTTTACCGCAGGTATGCCTCGCGTATTTATCAGTATGCACGCCGAATCCTTAATCGCGATTCCGAAGCCGAAGATATTTTACAGGAAACCTTCCTCAAGTTCCTGAATATTCTGGCAAAAGAAACAACGAAGATCGAAAACGTCCCGGCATATCTTCTTCGTATCGCGCGCAATCTTTCCCTGCGTACCGGAAGCAAAAAACAGCTTACTGTTCCGATCGAAGATTATCATGCAATATTTGAAGAATCTCCGATGGAAGCGGACGAAACGTCAAAAATTTTGCAGATGTCGCTCGATCTTTTATCGAAGGAACAGCGCGAGGCGCTGGTCTTGCAGGTTTACGGCGGTCTCTCGTATAACGAGATCGCAGAGGTCATGGGAGTACCGATGTCAACTGTTCGGAATTGGATCGTGCGCGCCAATGCTAAGATGCGCAAGATCGTTGCTCCGTATTTCCAGGAATCGCACTAAAGCAACACAGAGCAAAGAAGGAAAAAGTTATGGCAAATATAAACAACGCACATTCGGATCTGATCCACCTCTTCATAGACGGAGAGGCAACAGAGACCGAGCGCAACATTCTCTTCGGAGCATTAAAGGATTCGCCTGAACTTCAGGAAGAATTCTCTTCGGCGATGCAGCTGAAGCAGGCTTTTGCTTCCGATATTATGAAGCTTCAGCCGCCGTCATATCTGCAGTCGCAGATCGCCGAGCGCGCCGGGCTCATTGTTGCCGCAACTTCCACTCTTGCGACGGCTCCTGTTCTTGTGAATTCGGTTACGACCGCTGTCTCGAATATTGCTCCGCTTGCTGCAACAGGTATTTCCAAAGGCCTGATGACTCTTTTGATCGGAACATCGGTCGGCATTCTCTCGACGATCGGAATTATCCAGTTGACAAAAGAGACGCCGAAGGAAATTGCTCCGGCTCTCGTGAAGAATGTGCCGGGCACGGTTCAAATGATGCAGCCTATCGGATCTGCCGATATTGGGCAGACTCCAAAGGCGGAACTCAGATCGGAAGGTACAGTAAAGAATAATATTCCGAATACACTTCGCTCACTGGCAACCTTGCCAAGTATTCATTTCAGCAAAGCAGTCTTGAATCAAAAGAGCAGCAGCGTTTCTTCAGAGTCGGATAAGGGAGAAAATAATGTTATTCCGAATATAACGGATGCAGATATTACCTCTCAACCTGAGACGGTAAATAATAATGCAGGCAATATACCACAGTCATCGGAGAAGATAGCGGTTGAACAGGCGATGAAACCGATCGCTTTTACCAACCCGATCCTTCCTCCGCAAAATAATATCGGTTATCCTTCTTCGGATACTCGCCCGCTTTTTAACGGCGGCGACGGATATTTTACCGAACCCGATTGGATGGCAAGAGTTTCCCTGGCATATAGAGGCATGCCGACGGCAAAGCTTTATCAGGGTCAGACTGATAACGCAATTGTTCCGCCATGGAATAATATGGGATGGGCAGCAAAGTATGAGTTCGATCCGTTCAGCGCCGTTGCTGTCGAAGGCGGCCTGGAAACATTCCCGGTGTATCTTGTCAATAGCGCAGGAGGACTGACCGGCCATCATTCGATCGGATGGGGCGGCGTATCCTACACGTATTCATTCTCTCTTGCAGAAGTTCTGGGAATTCATCCGGAAGTTCGTGCGCTTGCAGGAATGAGCACGGCAGGACCGATCGCAAAACTATCTGCCGGCCTGGTATTTCAGCCTGCCGGACAGTTCTCATTCTCAGTTGATCCCGAATACACTGCGTTATTTATTAAAGAAGAAGGTGCAGTCAGAGCAGGAAGCAAACTCGGCTTAACATATTCAGTGAGATTCCATTTCTAAAGCATTTTTGAAATTACGCCCATGTACAAAAAGTATATATCACTTCTCATCTTCATCGTCTGCGCTGCTTTGGCATCATGCGATGCTTCTTTCACCGTTCCGAATCCCGTAAATCCGAACGCTATTCCTCTTCTCAATACGAAGACAAACAGCTATCCGCTGACAGGCTACGTTCTTTCTTCATTTGAGAGATGCCGGGATACGCTGCCTCTGGGAGCAAGAATTATTGTAGCCTGGGAAATGCCCAATACTGCCCAGAAGCAATTTTATGTTTATGGAACCGGCACGGTCAATGATACCCTTATGAACATTCCGTATATCCCGACGCCACCGCCTCCATTTAACAAAGGGTACAGACTGGATGTGACCATCGATTCAAACTTGCCGAGGGTAGTTTTTTGGCCGAATGCTGATTCAGCAAATGTTATAGCTGTAGGGCATCTGTTTCTGACAACGAATCAGTATATAAAAAATGCAGACACGCTCTCTTATTCGAACTTCATCGAATCCGATGACATATTAGTAGGCGTTGAGGAAACAGCAGTAGTCTATATTAAAGGCACTCCGCTATTATTCAATAAACCGATTGGTAATGCGACGCCAACTCATCAGGGATATAATTTCCTTCGGGGATATAAAAATTTCCCTGATCCAAGCAGATTCAGTTCAAGTATCGATTCGAGCTACGCGAAGGCATTCTATCTGACCATCGAAAACGATCGTGATGGAACTGAGCTTTATAATCCTTTCTGGCTCAAACCATAATTTTGTTCGCTTTGGCCTCCTAGACACGAAGGAAGAAATACCAAAAAAAGAGAAGGACCGGATGCAAATCCGGTCCTTTATTTTAATGATCCATACATCATTATTCAGACTACTTCTTTTGCCGCCCGATCCCGAAGGACAAATCGCTGTACTTTTCCCGTATCGGTTCTTGGCAATGCGTCTATAAAAGCTACTTCGCGAGGATATTTATACGGAGCTAATTCGCGCTTTACAAAATCCTGAATATCTTTGACAAGGGATTCGCTTCCGGTATGATTTGGAGATAAGACGACGTATGCCTTGACGATCTGNNAGATCGTCATTACGGCATTGATAGTAGAACCAGCCATCTTCATCTTTCATAAAAACATCGCCCGGAATGTTCCAGCCGTCTTTTACGTATCCAGCCTGACGTTCGGGCTTCTTCAGGTAGCGGCAGCCTGTCGGACCTTTAATAGCCAGGAGTCCGGGAGTATGAGGCGGAAGCTCTGTACCATTATCATCGACGATCTTAGCAATATATCCGGGCACGGCTTTTCCTGTTGCTCCGCCTTTTACATCGCCGGGTTTATTGGTAACAAAAATATGCAGCATCTCCGTCGAGCCGATACCATCTAAAAGATCGACGCCATATTTCGCCTTCCATTTATCATAGACAGCTTTCGGAAGCGTCTCGCCGGCGCTGACTCCAAGCCGAAGATTGGATAGATCATAATCGCCTTTCTCATCAAGGCGCATCATCATATTATAACATGTCGGAGCGCAGAAGCCGATTGTGCATTTATAATTCACCAAAGTCTTGAGCATATTTTCCGGCGTGAACTGATCGAGCAAGGCAACGCTTGCGCCGAACCGAAAAGGGAAAACGAGCAAACCGCCAAGTCCGAACGTAAATGAAAGTGAAGGATGCCCGCTGAAAATATCATGCTCGGTCGGATGCAAAGTATTTTTCGCGTAACTATCGGCAATGGCAAGAACGTCATCATGAAAATGTACGGTGCCTTTGGGGTCGCCGGTCGAGCCGGATGTATATCCGATCAGAGCAATATCGAAGCGCGAAGTTTTTTCTGCCGCGCAATCGGATGATTCCTTCATCCAGAGATCTTTGAACGACTCATAAACGTCATCCTTGCCATCGCAGATCAAAATTTTTGTGACGGTATCCATTGCCGGTTCGGCTTTGCGGACTTCATCGATCGAAGCTGCATCGCAAAGGACAAGAGAACACTCGGCATCATTGGTTCGATAACTAAGTTCGCGTGCCCTAAGCATTGGCATGACCATGACGGCAATTGCGCCGATCCGAAGAGTTGCAAGCCACAGTGCAACGGCAGTCGGATTGTTCGGAAAGCGCAATAAGATCCGGTCGCCTCGCTCGACTCCGAGATTTCGCAAAGCATTTCCCATCCTGCCGACGATGCCCGCAAGTTCATCGTAGGTAAATCGCTTATCCTTATAGAAAATAGCCGGGCGGTTTCCGAAGCCAAGTTTCTGATTCCGGTCAATAAGCTCAACCGCTGCATTCAGCGAATCGGAATATTGACAATCATCGGTTATATAGATCCGCTCGCCCCACATTTCTTTCGGCGGCAGCCCCTTCAAAAAATCTTGGTATGACGGCATAATGATATTATTTAATATGCAAAATTAAGAAAAAAGAGAGGAGTAACAAGAGAATATCAGCCTCAGGGAGTTTTCCTGGGATTTTAGGGTTATAGAAATAGACTAACTTCAGGGGCTGGTCTTCACGACTATGAAACGCTCTATAACATACGTCATTATTATTATTGCATTCGTTGCTGCTAAAAGCTTTGCGCAGCGTTCCTGTGTTTTCCTGCCTGAAACGGGGATCGCACAAAGAGAATATGACCGTCCTAAAGCGAAATTGCATCTGATTCGCCCGCTCTCTATTCCGCAACCGCAAAGCATACCCAATGCTGCTCCGGATTTTCCGAATATTAATGTCTCTTCAAATCTGGTAGCCGATCAGGATGAGACCTCTATTGCTATCAATCCGACAAATCCGAATAATCTGATCATCGGCGCGAATGATTACCGAAGCGATACGTCGCTCTCACATTTCGAATCATTTGATGGAGGCAGAACATGGTCATGGGGATCGTTTCGCTCTAACTGGCTTTTCGCAGCAAACCCGACCGATCCTGCAGTCGCATTTAATTCCTCCGGAAAAGCTTTTTATTCATACGGCAGAACGGCACAAGATCCGTTTCCGATCAATGATGTCGTCTGCCTCATCTCATCCGATAACGGCTCCGATTGGAGTTTGCCCCACCGGGTTATTCTCGATTCGACCGGCGATCATGCAGCATCATCATTTGCCGATAAATATTATATCGCCGCTGATAATTCACCAGGAAGCCCTTTTAACGGCAGAGTATATGTAGCATGGGTCGAATATGATGTTAATCGAAAAGACCGCGTCAGACTTTCGTTTTCAACAGATGACGGTCTGACCTGGTCGGTGCCGGCATATCTGACTGCCTCGGGAGATTATCAATCCCCGATTCCTGTGATCGGCATTGGCGGCGAAGTATATATTGCCTACGAGAATATCGATCCGGCATTTCGCGAAGTGCGTTTAGCTGCATCAACCGATGGCGGGAATACATTTTCGTTCGATAAAAAAATATCGAATTATTCCGAGCTCGGCCCGCTCTATCCGCCCGGCGTTGTGAGCGCTCATCCGGTGATCAAAGATCACCTGCGCGTGAATAGTTTTCCTTCTATCGCCATCGATCATTCAGCGGCGCATCATGGAAGGATCTATATGACATGGGCGGCAATGGGCATCGATAACCGGCATCATATTTATCTGACGCAAAGCGACGATGCAGGATCATCCTGGACGCTGTTGAAATCTATCGAGAATGATCTTTCCCCTGTCAATACCGATAAATTTTTTCCGTGGATAGCTGTCGATGACAGTAACGGAGACGTGGGAGTAGCATATTATGACAGCCGGTCCGATACGGCGAACGTGCTTACCGATCTCTATATGCTTTTCTCAAATGACGGTGGAGGAAGTTTTACGATCGAAAGAATTTCCGGAGCATCATCGGACGTAACAGCAAGCAGCAGCGGTCTAACAGGATTTTTCGGAGATTATAACGGACTTGCCGCGCATAAGAGAACATGGTTTCCTGCCTGGACGGATTCACGCGTCGGATATGATCAGGATATTTATACATCAATGGTTCGTCCCTATGCGCCATCGGCTCCGGTAAATTTTATTGCGCTTGAAGATAGCTCCACGCATCTGCCGGATCTGCGATGGGGGTATTCGGGCAATACGACATTCGGTATGCCTCTGGGTAATTATGTTTTCCGGCTCAGAAGGTCCGATGGAGGATTGCAGATCGATCTTCCGAAAAATACGCTGAGCTATAATGATTCTTTGGCAATAAAAAATACTGATTATACGTACACGGTCCAAGTTATCGCTTCGGATCAGGATTCGTCGTTAACGGATACGGCACATTTCTCGCCGCGCGCAAATAACCAACCGCTTCCGCCGCTCCTCACTTTTGCAAAAGCGATGACCTCAGGTTTGCAAATAACCTTCCGCGTCCCGGATAAAAATGCGGCGGGAACGGCGCTGAAAAATCTGAACAAGATCTATTATCTTGTCAATGGCATTGTCACCGATAGTTTTGCTGTAGATGATAATTCGCTGGGGCATGTAAAAACCTTTATATTTTCCCATTTTCAGAATGATGGCTATTACCTGATTCAGCTTGCCTCATCGACGAAAAATAACGAAGGTGATACAATACTATCGGTTCTTTCGGCGCCTGCATGGCTGTATGCCGGAACTCCGCTGGCATCCTATTCCGAGGATTTTTCATTGAGTAAAAATATTTTTACTCTTTTTGCATGGGATACGACGCGCGCCGGCGGAAAACTTCC
>PLXB01000038.1 GCA_003151215.1 Ignavibacteriota bacterium | reverse complement strand
ATGGCCGCATGGACATTTTTGATGCAGTGGCACTGGCAGTGGTGTTTCGGATGAAGGGAAAATGAGCATTGGGGGCAGCAGGATGATTGCTGCCGCGTCTCGCCGCTGCTGAACAATGCCGGAACGATTCGCCCGAATGTTTGACTCCCGCATGAATCGGAAAAAAATTCTCGACATGGTTTGGAACTGGGCGTATTCAGCAGACAGTCAAAAAACCTATGCCTCAATCGTAGCTGATCAAATTATGTCGACCATACCACGAAGAGATTTGGTTTTGCTTTTAATTGGAACTGACCCAACAGGTAATCCGAGCGATGGCGTAGGCGGCATGACGAGACTCCAAAAATTTTTATATTTACTGGAGCAAGAAAACGGCATTTCGCCCAAAGATGGCGGATTTGAATTCACGGCCTACAAGGCAGGGCCATATTCGGCGAAATTATATGATGACATAGAATTTTTGGGGAATCTTGGTTACTTGGAAAGCGAAGCAGTGGCTGAAGCCACTGACGCCGAGGCCGCTGAAGTTGACGTGCTTGATTTTGAAGGATTGATAGGTGATGCCAGTGATGATCCACAAGAACCAGAAACCGACGCATTCGGGGCTGCCGATGCCTACGAAGAACGCAAATTCCGGCTGACCGAAAAGGGATTTCAACGGATNNAAGACATTTTTTCAAAACAAAGAATACGCGCCGGTCATAGAAGCGATAAAAAACGTGAAGGGTAAATATGGAAAGTATTCTTTGAACGACCTTCTGTATCACGTTTACACCAAATATCCCAATATGACAACGGAGTCAGAGATTAAGGACAAAGTTCTTGGAAGAAAATCGTGACGCATAACGAACTTGTAAATCTTTGCCTGAGCTATCACACGCCTGTGATGGTTGCGGTCCTTGCTGCTTATTACAAATACGGTGATCGCACTGAAATTTTCAGGAAATCTTTGCAAGGAACGGACGCTACACTCACTCGACTCCGACAAAAGATAGCCGTTGAGTTGGAGAAAAAGCTTCAGCCGATATTTGAAAATTCCGGCACGATGTCGGTTTTGTTAATTCCTGAAAGTTATACTGAACGCCCAGCCAATCCTGTGGGTAGCGAAGTTTATCGCGAGTCCATTCGGGATTTTTTGGACACTTCATCGGAAGCGGTTGTTGATTACCGGACATTGTATATCGCGCGCCGCCGTTGGTGCTTTTGGGCTAAATTTTTAAGCTGGTCGCTTCTAGTGCTGCTTGGGTGGCAGTTTGTTGTAGTTGGAAGCATTATGTTTGTGGACAAGGTCGGCGGCATACCAATTTCTGATTGGTTACTAAAATGGTCGGCTCTTCCAAGCGGTCTTGTTATGGTTTGTTGTCTGACATCGTTGCCTTGCATGTTACGATGCCACGATGTGATTATTGATTATCGGATGCGTTATGATTAGCCATAAATTAGAATCATCCTTGTATAAACCAGTCGCCGCGTATGCTCGGAATAGGGGTTTTCGGTGGCAACGTTCCGAGGTGCCGTTCTATGAATACCGGATTGATTTGTATGGTTTTTCTCGACGGAAAAATCTAACTCTCGCAATTGAATTGAAGCTGACCAAGTGGCGGCGGGCAGTGGAACAGGCGTTAATTTATCAACTGTGTTCGGATTTGGTTTACATCGCCGTTCCTTATACAACCAGTTTGCGCGTGGACGCGGGTTTACTGCGGGAGCATGGTATTGGTCTGGTCGCTGTTCGTGACAACGGCAGTTGTCGGGTGATCATTGAGGCAGTTCAATCGTTTGTTGTTCGGCATGATTATCGGAGTGAATACATAAATGCACTGAAAGGGATAAAAACATGGCTGAGTTAATACCAAAAATAATTCTGCGCATGGGTAGCCATTCGGAGAAAGAGTATATCGAAAAGACGGCGAAATTTCTCGACGGATTGATTATCGGGGCAAACCTTATGGAAGCTTCGCCGGTTGCATCGGCCAGCTTCGTTCTAAAACTCAGTGGTGCTAAAGGAACGATGCCGTATTATCTCGATCCGATGACATACGCGTTTGGCTGTTATATCGACCCGAAAACAAAGGCATATCGCCAAGACATGGATTGGATTAAATCAGAACAAAAGTTGAAGAATGGGAAAATTGTCAAGGCATTCAAACGTTCATACGTCGCCCTTGCGGACAAAGTAGGCGGCATTTTTAGCAATGCCCTCTCACGTCACGTAGCAATTAGTCCAAGCGATTTTTCTAGTGCAAAAATTTACAACGACACCTGCAAATCCGTTGCCGAATACCAACTTGACCGAATCGCGGCGGAATTTAGAGATGATCCAGAACATGCAAATTTTGCCTCCGATATACCGAAGCCCAATGTTGTCTTTACGCCTTATTTTTACATTGATCCCACCAAAGCGAAAGAATGGGTTAAAACAATGCTTCAGCTTTCTACGGCAACTGTCCAGCTTGGGTTAAACCATCCTGTTCACACAGTGGTTTGTGTTGATGAAGACTTCCTGAATAACCAGGAGTTTTTTGATTATCTTGCCGCTGAATTACCCAAGACTAAAGTGCAAGGAGTGTGGCTATGGATGAGTAAGCTATATGAAGATGGAGCGAACGAAACCAAATTGCGGACATATAGGAAATTTGTCGAAGGATTAAGTAAACAGATGGAAGTGTATTCCCTGCATGGCGGCTATTTTAGTTTGATAATGAGCAAATTTGGAATGTCAGGTGTCAGTCATGGTGTTGGTTATGGCGAACAAAAGAATGTAGTTCCCGTCGTTGGCAAAGCAACACCCACAGTCCGTTATTATCTTCGGCCTATACATCGAAGATTAAGTGTTCCTCAAATCCAACGCTGCTTCAACGCGTTGAGGATTACAGATGTTTCTCAATTTCATGCTCAAATTTGCAATTGTGTTGTTTGCAAAGGTGTAGTGGCGAATAAATTGACGGATTTTGACGCATTTGGCGCTATGCACCATTCAAAGATTGATTCAAAACGTCCAACACAAACGCCCGCTGCCGCAAAACGTTGTCGTTATCATTTTCTGCTCAATCGAATTAAGGAGCGTGATTGGATAAAAAACACGAAGCTCTCTGATATTCTCGCAGACTTGCGGAACGCTCGCGGAATATGGTGTAAACAGCCAACAATCAGCCCGGAGTGCAACCATTTAGTCCCTTGGGAGAAAGTATTGGTCTGATATTGATATGAACCGGCTCCTTTTTCGGCGACAATCTCAAGTGGCT
>PLXB01000124.1 GCA_003151215.1 Ignavibacteriota bacterium | reverse complement strand
CGCCATAGGTAATGCACGTTTCGCGTTTCAAAAACTCCGAAACGGAAGTTACGACATCGGAAGATTCAATGGAAAATTTCATCAGCGGCTCAAAGCTTGGCTCCTGGCCAACAAGAGTGATATCAGTGCCATGCAAAGTGGTGACGATCTTCAGATCGCCGCCAAGAATTTGTTTTGCAAGATATGCCGAGGTAGCATGAGGAATTGCATAATGAGCATGAACCAGATCAAGCTTTTCGTAACGGGCAACTTCCACCTTCTTGCTTGTCAGAGCCATCGAATAGAGTGGGAATTCGAAAAGAGGATAGGTGGACATCTCGACTTCATGATAGAAAATATTATCGATGTAGCTATCGGCAGCATGGCCTATTGCCGTCAGCCGCATCGGCAAGGCATAGGTGATGAAATGGACTTTATGTCCCCGCTGCGCCAACGATTTTCCAAGCTCCGTCGCTACGACTCCGGAGCCGCCATAAGTAGGATAACACGTAATGCCAATATTCACGGAGTAGTTTTGAGTTTTGAATTAAGAATTATGAGTTACTTAACTAATACCAATAGCAACTTGTTCATTAACTTTCCATTATGACGAACGAGCAGGATTTTTATTTCACCATTGAAAGCGCATTTCGCGCTGAGGAGTTTAAGGTGAAAGGCTCCCGCTTCATCGCCGATATTTTTCCTGCCTCTTCAAAAGAAGAGATTGAAAAATATCTTTCAGCAATTCGCAAGGAGTTCTACGATGCCACACATCATTGTTACGCTTTTCGTCTTGGAATTCATGCCGAGAATATCAGAGCAGCGGATGACGGCGAACCTGCCGGAACAGCCGGCAAGCCAATCCTTCTTGCACTTTCTTCGAAAGAGTTGACCGATTGCCTCCTTATTGTGACGAGATATTATGGCGGTACAAATCTTGGCACCGGAGGGCTTGCGAGGGCTTATGGAGAAGCGGCTCAGCTTGTAGCGACGGGGGCGAAGATGAATACTATTTATTTAACCAATACTTATAATCTTATTCTTGGGTATGAAGAAGTTGCTCCGCTGGAAAGATTACTTACCGCCTATGAAGCCCGTCAAACTACTGAATATGGTGAGAAAATAATAATGAAAGTAAATATTCGCAAATCGCTTTCTGAAAAATTCGAAGCTGATATTATTGAAAAATTCTATGGCAAAGTTTTGCTAACGGAAGTTTCATCTTTGAATACTCTTTCGTAATCGATAAATTTCTGTTGAGCAAGTTTTTCAAAAAGCTGTATTTCGCTACTAAAAGAACTCTCCGATAAAGTGGGTAATAGCTTGCGGCCATCTTCCCAAATCGTAACTGCCTTCGAAAGCGATCCTGTACGAATAAAGTACGAAGAATACATATAGAGTCTTGCCAAAGAAAAGGCATAATCATTGGAATCAGCGGGTTCTATGGAATAGAGCAGATCATGCTTATCTTTGATGGCGTCGATGGCGTAAATATCTTTCAGCACTTTTTGAACTATTGCAGCATTCCTGGTAGCACCGAAAAAATATTTATGTATGAAAGCGCTCATGAAATATGAGTCGCCCAGTTGCAACTTCATCTCTTCTTCCCATTCGGCAGATGCTTTTTGAAGATCGCCGTTTGTAAGAGCGATCATATCTCCACGGAGCAAGTGCAGTGCTGCATTATTATTCGTTTCTAAAGCGGAGGTTGTTGTATCAAGCACTGCAAGTGCACCATAAAAATTATTTAAGCGAAGCAGTGAGAGCACTCTCCCCTGCACTGCCCTGCCTCGTCCGCTCTCTGCATCAACTATTGAATATAAGCTATCTGCAAGTCTATAGTCTCTGTCTCTGAATGCTTCATCAGCATGTTTCATGAGTTTTCCGATCCTGCGCAAACACGGTTGGCGGAGAATTGAGGTTCTTTTGAAATAAAAAAACGTTCTCAGCGAATCGTAATGATCCATCGGTGTTTGCAAACCATTCAACGAAATCTTCCACTCCGCTTCCAATTCCGGCAATGGTTTCTGATAAACCTCCTCAAAATGCTGCCCGGAATAAAGCTTGATAAATTTCTGTCCGCCATATTGATGAATAAGGAAACCGGAGAAAGACCCTGCCAGCACATAACTTTGGCTCGAAGCATTTGAGGCAAAACCGGAGAATTCCATTACCTCCTGAACTCCGCCGGCAAGTTTCATCTGCAATATTCTTGCCGCCATTTCATCACCCGATCGGATGCCGTCGAAGTCATCTTCGAGGGCAACCGCCGCTCCTTCGGTTATTCCCGTACTCCAGTTTATATTAAACGGAAAATTGCCATATTCTGCAAGCATTATATGGACAAGCTCATGCTTAAGTGAGTGCAGATTTCCTTTGGTAATATAGATCGTTCTTTTCCACGGTTTCGAAATACTGGCTTCGCGAGTACCGACATATTTATAAAGTTCGTCCACAGAAGAAAAAATGTATATAGAAATATCTGCGCTATTTTTCAAGCCATAGACAGTACTAATTTCTCCCGCATATTTCGGCACTTCATTAG